>JAPLDV010000571.1 GCA_026391235.1 Bacteroidia bacterium
GGATATAGGCGTTATAAAGAAATCAAGACTCCTGTTGGTTCTGTTCGCGAATGCTGGGAGTATATTCCAACTTCTTTCTCGGAAGGGCCGATTGAGCATTTTATGAAATCGGAGGCAGAGATTCCCATATTGAAGTTTATATATAAAAATACCCGTTTTGAACCGGATTATGACTTTGCCTATCGACGCATACAACAAGTTGGTGATCAGGGAGTTGTATTGTGTTATCTGCCTAAAAGTCCTTTTATGCACCTGATGGCCCTGGAAGCAGGTGTTATGGCGATCACGATGGCTGCATTTACATTGCCTGACGAATTCCGTGATTTGCTCGACACGATGAAGAGCGCCTTTGATCAGGCCGCCCAAATTGCAGTGGAAAGTCCGGCTGAAGTATTGATGATTCCCGAAAACCTTTCTTCGGAAATGGTTGGACCTCAGTTTTTCAATTTGTATATGCATGACTATCAGAAGGAATGGACGGATAAAATAAAGAAAGCCGGCAAATACTCATTTATCCATATGGATGGAACGCTTGGCGGATTGTTGCATCAGGAAGCATCAGTTGGGTTTTCAGTGCTTGAAGCTTTGACCCCGTATCCGGTAGGTGATTTAAAGTTTGAGGATCTCGCCGGAGTCGCCGGGGATTCAAGATGCATCCTTTGGGGTGGTTTGCCCGGTGTTTACTTTACCGCCAGCGTAAGTGAAGAGGAATTTGAAAGGCATGTAAAACAGGTGCTCTCCATTATGGTGCAGGAGCCCCGTTATGTTCTCGGCGTAGCTGACCAGGTGCCTCCGGACGGACTTGAAAGCCGGGTAAAACGGGTAGCTGAACTGGTCGAAAAGTTTGGAAAGTATTAGAAAATAGATGTTAATTTCGGGAGCTGTTTTAAATTAAAATATTGTGAAAAAAATACGCATACTTCTTTTGTTGTGCATTTCCATGAACACATTCGGACAGGAATCCAAGAATCCCGACTGGGCAGGTTTGAACCGTTTCAGGGATGAAAATGCAAAGCTTGGATTGCCCGCCATAGGTGAAAACCGGGTGGTTTTCATGGGCAACTCCATTACTGAAGCCTGGGAAACAATCAGTCCGGATTTTTTCGCTGGCAAACCATACATTGATCGCGGAATCAGCGGGCAAACATCGCCGCAGATGCTGCTCCGGTTCAGAGCCGATGTGATCGACCTGAAACCTGCAGTTGTCCTCATCATGGCCGGTATAAATGATATTGCCGGAAATACAGGCCCGTCAACCCTCGAAATGATTGAAGACAATATTATCTCCATGGCTGAACTGGCAAAGGCAAACGGAATTAAACCCGTTCTATGTTCCGTTATGCCTGCTTATGATTTCCCCTGGAACCGGGGATCCAAGCCCGCTGAAAAGATTGTGGCCCTCAATAAACTGATCAGGAATTATGCCGAAAAAAATGGAATTATCTATCTGGATTACTATTCTTCGACGGTGGATTCCCGAAAGGGCCTGAAATCTGAATATTCCGAAGACGGGGTTCATCCCAATGTGGCCGGGTACAAGGTTATGGCACCGCTGGCCGAAGCGGCAATCGCAAAAGCGCTGCTGCAGAAATAGAAATGGCACGCGGATGACGCGGATCCCTTCGGGAACGCGGATTAACACGGATACATTTTTATATCCGGGGCAAAAAACCAACGCATGCATAACCTGATATACGACCGGAAAACCAGTGAGATGTTTACGCTAACTTGCGGGAAGTTGAATGTGGTTGACAAACAATACAAATATACTGTTCGGAATTTCCAAACAACTGCTTCCGACGGTAAAAGTTACAAAGTTCTTCCTGGTGTACGATGAACTGAAAGAAAAGTATCTTCATGGATCAAATTGACAACAATGAGAGCAGATTTTAAAAACATCGATGAATACATCCTGACTTTCCCCCCGGAAACTCAAAAAATTCTGGGAGAAATCAGGGCTGCTATCAGAAAAGAAGCTCCTGACGCAACCGAAGCCATCAGTTACCAAATACCGACATTCAAGCTGAACGGGAAGAATCTGGTTTATTTTGCCGGCTACAAAAACCATATCGGTTTTTATCCGGTTCCTTCCGGGATGGAAGCTTTCAAGAAAGAATTATCTTCTTATAAACAAGGAAAAGGATCTGTTCAATTCCCTGTTGATAAGCCGCTTCCGCTTGAACTGATCAGTGAAATAGTAAAATTCAGGGTCTTGGAAAATCTGGAAAAAGCTGCAGGTAAAGCAAAAAGATAAAAATATGAATAACTTATTTCTAACTCTGGAACTTTGTGGCGATTCAGGAAACTCAACTGAAGCTCATTTGCACTTTCATGTTCAAAATGTTGAAAACATGAATGTTGCCACTGGTGTAAAATGCTACTTTGATCATTTATCAGTGAACGGACTACCTAAAACAGACTATTCGCCTCTGAAAAAGGATAAAATAATAAGGGAATAAAAAAATGAAAAATAAAGCGGATTACACTGCCCGAAGAATTCAGGCTTTGATCGTTGTTGATGGTAATCTGAATAAAGATGTCTGGCTTAATGCCGCATGGAGCAAGCGGTTTGTGGACATGGTCACTGGCGATCCCGGCATGTATAACACCCAAACAGCCATTCTATGGAACGAAACCCATCTTTACATTGCCGTCCGTGCCGAAGAGCCTTTCGTGGATGCCAAGCAAACAGAAAGGGACAGCATCGTATTCCTGGAAAATGACCTGGAGGTATTCATTGACGGCGGGGATTGTTATTACGAATTGGAAGTGAATGCCGCCAACACGGTTTACGAAGTATTTTTCATCTGGAAAGATGCTTACACCCATGGAAGCAAGTTTGATATCCCCCTGTTTGATGTGCATTATCGGCAGGCATATACATTTGGAGGCGATTACGATCGCAGCGGTGCCTCTTTCTGGAAAGGCACCCATCCCCGGGGCATCCGCTGGGCTTTCACAAATTTCGATATGCCCGATCTGCAAACGGCGGTGCAGGTAGATGGAACCATAAATGACAACCGCGATATCGATAAAGGATGGAGCCTGGAAATCGCCATTCCCTGGAACAGCCTGCACCTGCTCGCCAATGGAAGGCACATACCGCCAAACCCCGGTGATATCTGGAACCTGTTTTTAGGTCGATTCCAAAAACTTATGGCGGGCGGAAGAGAGGTGGAGCCCCATCCGGCCATGGCATTAAACAGTCATGGCATCTATGATACGCATTTGCCCGACAAGTGGAGCAGGATTGAGTTTGCACAGTAAGCAACCGTTTCAGGCGGGTAACGATTTTAAAAGGCTATTCCCTCAACAGAAGCTAATCACTTTCCCAAGAACTCAGTCTTTTCAAGTTTTGTTTGATCGTTATACGGCACCCAGTTTCTTCAGGTAATCAAAGCTCTTCAAAACGGCTTCCTCACCGGCAATTTCGAGTGTCGAATACCCATCGAAGCCTGATTTCACTAATGCTTTGAAGATTGCTTCAATGTCGATAACCCCATCGCCAAGGGCAGTGAGCGACATTCCGCAGCCAAACAGGGTACCTCTTTTTTCGATCAATTCCGCAGGAAGGTCTTTCCAGTGAACATGTTCAATCTTAGAACCGAACTTTTCGATCATCTCCAGCGATTCTCCGCCACCCAGCCAAAGGTTGCCGGTATCAAGGTTAATACCTAACGCTTTAGAATTGCACTTTTCCAGAACAGCACCCATCAGCTCTACTGAATCAGAAATATGCCCGTGAGGTTCAATCAATATTTTAACACCGTAATCTTCGGCAAACCGGAGCGGTTCATATAATTTCTCGGCAATCGAGAAAACAGCTTCAGCAGAAGTCAGTTTTTTCCCGAAAGGTGTTTTGGGCTCACCTTCGGCAGTAATAACATGCCTGACTCCGATGGCTCCGGCCATTTTTACGGCTTTGATAATCTGCGCCGTACCATAGCGCGAAGGTGCTGTGGGATCGAGCAGATTGGCATGTGCGCAAATGCTGGAAAGTTCCAGTCTGCGGCTTTCGAACAACCGCTTGATATCGAATGGGTTCGAATCCAGACTGGCCAGTGCGGTAAAACCATATTCAACGCCGAGGCAGGCGCCGTCGGAGTTGTCAGTTAAATCACCGCAACTGAAGCCCCATTGTTTGATCTGGTCTAACTGAGCCTCCAGCAGGCTAAACGGATTGATTAATGCAAAACATCCTACTTTAATTGCCATGGTTTTCTTTTTAGGTGTATGACTTTAATCACCAAAAATTACACTTTTCACGATCCAAAGACGAAAGCCGATACCTATTTTATCTGCTTCAGATACCGGTACAAATCACTGTCGGTGGTGAGGATCAGGCTGGTTTTTTCGTCGAACGATTTTTCAAGTGCTTCCATTGCACGGGAAAAACCATACAATTCGCGTGCTGCCGCAGTTTTATTATAAGCTGCCGCATAGATCGACGTTGCCTTGGCATCGGCCCTCCCCCGGATCTGTTCAGATTGCTTTAATGCCTCTGACTGAATCTGTGCCAGATCGCGCTCCTTGTTTCCCTGGATCTTCCGCGCCTCTCCCTGTCCCTCTGATCTGAACTGATCGGCGATACGGTTCCGTTCGCTTATCATCCTGTCGTACACATTGTTGCGCACCTCTTCTACATAATTGATCCGCTTGATCCGGAAGTCCAGGATCTTAATTCCCAGATCGCTGCAACGGACCTTGGCCTTTTCCAGGATCATCTTTTCAATCTTTTCGCGACCCACTTTTATGGTATCCAGGGATTCAATCTCCTGGAGATATTCTTCTGAGATCTCCGGCGTACGGTTCGTAGACCGGATTATATCGAGCAGCTCAAAACTGGCTAAGGCATTCCTGGTTTCCCCGTCGAGAATATCATCGAGACGGGATTGGCCCGAGCGCTCATCCCGGAGGCGCACATAAAACTGCAGCGGGTCGGAGATCTGCCAGCGGGCATAGGTTTCAACAAAAATGAATTTTTTATCCTGGGTAGGTACCTGATTGGGAAATCCGTCCCACTTCAGGTATCTTTTATCAAACCGCTGAACCTTTTGAATGAATGGAACTTTGTAATTGAGCCCTGGTTTTGTGCGCGATCCTCCGACCGGTTTACCGAACTGGGTGACAATGGCCTGCTCGGTTTCGTCAAGGATAAATACACTTCCGAAAATCAGGATTATGAGGATCAATACTCCAATAACTGAGGCAATATGTTTTGTTTTCATGGCTTATTTGACTGGATTGTTAACCGGAGTATTTATTTTTCTGTCCATGTTCAGCAGGGGCAGCACATTGTTGCCTTTTTCATCGACCACGATCTTGTCCCCGATCTTGGGAAGGATCCTTTCGAGTGTTTCAAAATAGATCCTCTTTTTAGTAACTTCCGGAGCCTTAACGTACTCGGAGTAAAGGGAACTGAACCTGTCGGCCTCGCCGATTGCCCTGTTTACCCTGTTGAGGGCATAAGCCTCGGCCAATTGGATAGTCTCCTCAGCTTCGCCTTTTGCCCGCGGGATCACCTGGTTATATTCTGATTCAGCCTGGTTGATGAGCGTTTCCCTTTCCTGCTGGGCCTGGTTAACTGCATTGAATGAAGGCTTTACTTTCTCGGGCGGGTTTACATCCTGCAGAACGACCTGCTCAACCCGTATCCCGTTTTCATACTCAACACACATTTCCTGTAAAAAGGTCTCCATGGTTGAAGCCACCGCCTGACGGCCAACGGTAAGCACTTCATTCACTGTTCTGTCACCCACTATCTTGCGCATGGCTGCCTCCGACATATCCCGGAGAGCATCCTCGGCCTCCCGTACCCTGAACAGGAACTTGTACGAATCAATGATCCTGTATTGCACAACCCATTCAACATCAGCCAGGTTCAGGTCCCCGGTAAGCATCAGCGATTCATCCCCGAAATTCCGGGTTGAATAAACTGTTTGGACGCCGGGTGTTACCGTCCGGAACCCAAATTCCAATTTTAATTGCCGCTGGACGGGTATCTTATAGATTTTTTCCACTCCCAGCGGAACAATAAAGTTCAATCCGGGATTAACCTTGCGGGTATATTTTCCCAGAAAAAGCACTACCCCCTCCTCCTCCGGCTTAATGGTTTTTACCGATGTCACCAGGACCAGAATTACTAGTAGTCCAAGCAGTACCTTACTGATATTGCCGCTTATCCAGGCTATGATGTTTTCGGTCTCCAGATTAAATTTCGCCATAGCTTCAATCTTTTTATTGTTGATGAATCAAACTGCCGATGCAAAAAGCACCGATATTAAAACTCTAAGATAGGCATTATTTCCTTATGAGCATACATCTCTTTCAATCAAACCTTAGTATAACGAACCCGGAACCAGCATGGCTGTTTGTGCTGCTCAACCTTTGATAAGATATCGTGCATTTCGAATGTAACAGATTTCCCGGATTCTTCACATTTGCCCCGGCACGTTACCATACTGCTATTAAAGTTACAAACCCATAGGCCGGAACAGTTACATTGTTGTTGACTGTTCCAGCCGGTATCTCTTCAATCTTGCAGATATTCAGCGATTTGGGATTTCCTTCCGGCCACAATAACCTTACGGTTTCGTCCTTATCCGATACCGAACGTAAGCGGATGATAACCGTTTTGCCTTCCGATGTGGATTTGAGGACCGACACGGAAATAGCAGGAGAACCTTCCAGAGCGATCATTGGTTTGGAAATGGCATTTGCATTGGCCGCGACGTGCACCAGCGGCTGTGCCTGTTCAAGGCCAAAACGGTTGGCAGCGGCAGCATCATAGGGACCGTGCGGCAGGATGCTGTATCGGAATTTGACCGGGCCGTCCTGTGTCAGCGGGAAGTTTGTGAACCAGTGATTGTTCATCACCCATGAGTATATAATGGAGCTGGGCTCGAGCTTGCGGAGCCAGGGTTTCCGTTCCCCGCTCCAGCTGCCGGTTTGGTTGGCCGTCATCCCGCCGCTTTCAATAAGCGCGGCATCGGGCGAACACCAGGTTACACCATCCTTTTGGCTGGAAATATCGGCCCAACGTTGCATGGTGAGCCAGTTGCGGTTGGCTGCGGCCCACTGATCGTCCTCCACGCGCATCACGCCCCAGGGGATGTCGACGCGGGTAGTGGCTTGCGGAATGTCGAACCCGAATCCGAAATGTATACCATCCTTTGCCGGCAGCGGCAGCTTGTCCACCACATTGGCAATCTCCACCCAGGGCAGGCTATAAACCAGGCGCACCGACCGGGTGACGGTGCGACAGCCGGCCGCTTTGGATGTCACGCGCAATTCCACGACCAGCGGTCCGGATTCGACAGCAGAGATAGTCATAACAGAATCAGGCAGGGCGTTGTCGCTGTCGCCGGGCATCCAGCGGAAGGCGTTGAGTCCGCCGTTGACCTTTGCATCCGCGAAGTTGCGGCCGGTGGCGAGGTTAATGAGCCGGGTAATGTTGCCGGTAACAGGGTCAATTGTTACTTGAAGTTGCCGGTTGTCAGTTGTCAGTCCGTCTATTTTACAGCCCTCTGTCAGCTGACATTTGCCGGGCACCACGCGGTAATGTCGAGAGCCGAACGCGGGAATATCCGAAGCCAGAAACGCCAGTTCACCGGTCGAGAGCCTCTGGGCAGGTACATCATTGCCCTGATCATCAGTAACACGGTCCCCGCGCAGGCTTTCAGCCACTGAAAGCGTTACCAGTCCGCCGTGGGCCCAGGAGAGCGTGTTGAACACTGATACGCCTCCATTGGCCGGACCCTCGGCCGGTCCAAGCGCCCCGGAGGATTTGTCGGTCGCGGGTGCCAGGGCCTCATCCAAAAGGTTCCGTGAGCGGTCGTCAGCCTCGCGGAAGTAGCTCTGCTTAACCTTCCAAATGGCATCCTGGAAATACGGTTCGGTGGGATTCTCAGCGCACCAGGTATGTTCAGTACCAAGAGCAATGTAGCGCCAGGCTTCGCTAAAATCAGCTTGCGGCGCAGGCTGTCCCGGATGCAGCATGGTCCACATAGTTTCGGCCTGCACGAGCCGCTCTTTGGCATTGCGGTTGATGGCGGTCAGGCCAGCTGCAGTCCCCAACCCATCGGTCCAGTATTCGGTGAAATCGCCTTTAACCGTTGGGAGCTTATCCCCATATTTTGTTTCAATCATCTGCATTATCTCGCTGGCTCCTGCGATTTCAAGGTGAGGGAAGGCATATTCTTCGTTCCACTTCCTGACAGCATCAGAGAGATCAGCATCCAATGGACAATTATCCCAAAGCGACCAGGAAACAACATAATAATCGTATGGATAATCTTTTCGTTCTCTTTCATTCAAAGCCTTAAGGAAATTGACATTGGCACTACCTGTTTTTATCACTGGCGGTACTTTATCAGGGTCGCGCTGACCGAACCATGGACGTCCGGTGGCGCCACCTTTGTTCATGCTGCCGCTGTTACCATACATCCCGGGCTGGAAGAAAAGTATCTTCGATTTTTTATCAGGACCCACCCACCAGAAGGGCTTCTCATCCAGTGCATGTGTAT
>JAPLDV010000586.1 GCA_026391235.1 Bacteroidia bacterium
AGATAGCGAACGTAAGGTTTCCGGCTCCAGCAGATCTATCCGGAGCGCCTGTGGAAAAAGCCTCTGGGTCAACCAGGTCTTGCCTGTACCGCGCGGACCAAGCAGGAAGAAGTGATCAGCAGGAGGTATGAAATATCGTGGTATTGATTCCATTTTGCGCCTCAAAATAGCATATACGATGCTATTTTAGAAGATATATTTCCAAGGTTGGCAATTAAAAATTATGAATATTGATAGAGTGTCGGGCCTCCGATTATACATAACCAGCTCACTCATTACCCTGTCCACATCATGCCCCTTTGTTACAAATTGCCCCAAAAAACAGCACTTTAAGCCCTAAAATCGGCCATTTTCCATACATAAAACGACTTATTTCAATGGGTTAACTTGGTCCGACCCCAATTTACCCCCCGGCCAGTGTTGTCTCGAAGGCAAAATCATGGCCTTTGTTCGCAAAATCCCGAATCTGATCAAGCATGATCTTTCCAGCTTTTATTGCAAGACTGTCTGGAGAAAACGGCGAAAGGCCGGAGGCAATGAGATCGGCATTTACAAAATTGAGGCAGTCGGCATAATAGGGCAAGAATTTCCGGACAAAGATTGTCTTGCCGGAACCATTCGGCCCTGCAATGATATAAAGATTTGGATTATTCATCGTTGTCGTCACCTTTCGGTTTTCTGCTCCTTATGTTCAATAAATCGATCAGCATCGGTCCACCTGCTTCCACAAGAAAAAGGGTATTTCATCTTTGTCTACACAACTCACTTAGGCAGGGCTTTTATCCTCGGTGCAAATACCTTATAGAATGCCTCCAGATTATCCTTCAGCCATTTATGCTGATTTATCCAATCGCCTGTATCAGAGGTATTAATATTTTTCTTTACATAAATCTTACGGGATTTTGTACCTTCCTGCGTACTCCAGACCAGAGGAAATCCGAGTTCCTTTTCAATCTCTTCTTTCTGCCCTTCTATGAATCCATAGTATTTCTGAGCATCGACAACATTCAGTTGGACCCGTATTTCACCACCGTATTTATTTGTTTCACTATCATACCCCGAGAATATGGAACTCATATGAAACCCGCTCCGGCCTATGCTGTGATTCATCCAGTGCTGAGGCAATGGCTTATGACATTTAACTTTGCTTTTTGAATTAGTCATGTACTGATTAAACTGAGTCCAGAATTCGAATTGCATCCTTTTTGTTTCCGATAACTCCCCGGTTCCAATATTTCTTGACTGTTTGAGGGTTTTGGACCAATCGTTCGGCTGAGAAACTATATTGAACTTCGGAGCTATGGGAGAATCCCCGATTTTCCAGAGTTCTATTTCTATGCCGAAAAAATTGAATCCGTCATCGGTAATAGAATTAAGCCAGTCAAGGGCAGCTCTGTGCTCATCAGTAATACCGGAAGCAATCCATACGATAGTAACAGCATCGAGTCCCGCGGAATAGGTTATAAGCTGCCCAAGATGAGTATGGTCTGTCTTTTCAAGCTGATTTTCAATCAATACCCATGCCCCCGTGGCCGTGTCCTTGCATAATATATCCGCCGAATAAGGGCCTACTGCCTGTTCCTGGGCATGCAGCTCAAGATCAATCCCTATGGTATCACTTAAGAGTTTGAGGTTCTCTTCCTTTGCCAGCCACGGTGTAAAATCTCCTGACTCGTTTTTCCAAATACCCCGTAAGTCAACCTTTTCAAGATGTCCAAGCTGTGGTTTATCCTCTGCCATTACTATACCTCCAAAAAATTCATTTCATTGCCCTGCTGACGGTTCATTGCGGTTTCTTTGTTTTTATCTTTTTTGGTTTTGCTGGCTTCATCTTCTCAATCTTCCTGATCGATTCAAGAAAATCTCCGTCCACTGCGGTTGCCTTTTCTAATTGTTTCAGACGAAACTTGTCATATTGAGCTTCTGCAAGCTCTACGGCCATTTCATGACTGATCTTGCCGGCATGAGTAAGAATATCACGCTCGCTGAGCCGCAGAAAATCGTCAAGCTTCGTGATCCAGTCCCTCATATGCATAGGTTTTCGGTTGCGTGCCTGCAATTCGGCAAATTCCAGATAGATAGTAACAATCCTGTTTAAGGCATCGAGTTCTTCCTCTTTAAGATAATTTTTTGCCACTATCACGTCTGACTTACGGGGACGGCTGCCTTCCCAACTGGTGAGTCCCATGTGGGTCGATTTCGCATTGGCCCTTTGTGCAATTATCTCTGCGGCAGTGTGACCGTGTGCTGCCCAGTGCATCTTGTTCTGTACGGTGGCAAAAAACTGTTCCGATATCCTGGTGTCTGGATTATAATCGATGCTGGTTGCATAAACATCAAGAACCTTGCGCCAGAAAACCTTCTCAGAGGAACGGATATCCCGGATGCGTTCAAGCAACTCTTCAAAGTACTGTCCGCCGCCTGCCTGTTTGAGCCGTGAATCATCCAGCGTAAAACCCTTTACGATATATTCCCGCAGCCTTTCCGTAGCCCAGATACGAAATTGTGTACCGCGATGGGATTTGACGCGATAGCCTATTGCTATGATAACATCGAGATTATAGAAATCTATGGCCCTTTGAATTTTGCGAGTTCCTTCGGTTTGAACTATCCGGAATTTCCGGATAGTTGCATCCGGGGAAAGCTCGTCCTCCTGGTAAATGTTACGAATATGTTCATTTATGGTCCGAACGTCCTTCTGAAAAAGTTCCGAAATAAGTTTTTGAGAAAGCCATACTGTGTTGCCCTCAAGGTGGACCTCAATGCGAGATTTCCCATCTTCAGTCTGGTAGAGAATAATCTCTGACTTACCGGGCATATCTTCACTCATTCTATTTTCCTCCCCCGCTTATCATTCCGTTGCTAACCGGATTGCCCCTCAAATGCCTCGCTGAGGACTGCCTGCATAAGTTCTTCCGCCTGTCCCTTGCGCTCGGCCACCTGTTTTTCCAGTTCGCCAACCATGGCAAGGAGCCGGTCAGCGCGCTCGACGATGGCCTGCTGTTCGGCGAGGGGCGGGAGGGGAACTATGTGATTACTAACGTCTGTTAACCTGAAACTGTTCTTTATTCCTCTCTGTGGATAGTTAAATTGCTTTCTTGAGAACGCTGAACAAAGAGCAATTGGATAAAGCCTTCCTCTTAATTGGCTAATGAACCTTACTAAGGCTGTATGCTGATTGATGTAAGCTTCACCAAAATCTTTTGGGACTAATCCCTTCCAGCCCACATCTCCCGTAATAGAAATCAACAGATCGTCCTCCATCAAGGCTGTGCGAGTGCCTTCGCCACTTGCTGGTGGTTCTACCGTTTGTATCCGTTCTGTCTTCAAATCAAACCAGTCATGTGAAAGGTCTCCCATTCTTACAAACTTGGCAGATCCATTGACCCTGTAATACCTCGCCCAATCTCGTGAGCCGCTGGTAATCAACTCGGTTATCGCCCCCAAACGGCACCACACCCAACCCCTGGGAAGTTCAAACGGCGCTTCTTCCGGCTTTATGGGTGCAAGGGGTTTTTCTTTCTTTATCTTTCCATCAGCAATGAGTTTCTGTTTTTCCGCCTTGATTTTCTCCAGCAAAGCGGCGGCGTCCGTGTCAGGATCGCCTTTACGGACAGGGTTTTTCTTGCGCCAATCGGTAGTGAGCTTGCCCTCGATAGCCTCCTGAAGGATGGCTTGGCGTAGGCGGGAAATGGATACCAACTGCTTTTTTGT
>JAPLDV010000796.1 GCA_026391235.1 Bacteroidia bacterium
TTTTCAATAACCAATAACCAATAACCAATAACCAATAACCAATAACCAATAACCAACAACCAATAACCAATAACCAATAACTGATAACCAACAACCCGAATCCCCCGGAGCAGCGTCACGGGATCCCGGACTCCCGCCTGCCTGGCGGCAGCCGGTCTCCGGGATGACAAGGTCGCCGGGCGAAAAAGAAAGGAAGGGTGTGGGTGTGCTTAACACATAACCACATAACCACTTAACACTTAATCCTGATAAATACGAAATTATCAACATGATAAAATTTGAGCAAGTTGAGAAGATTTGCGGTCGAAATTTTCGACCACAAAATATGTAATGACGCGATAATATTGGATGATGACTTGCAAACGAGTGAAACAGAAACCACCATAGAATTGAATTTTGCAATCCTTAAATTTAAACATTCCATAAAACGAAAATAAAAAATAACCGACAACCGGCAACGGAGTTTGTGGCATAGCAGCGTTTTTTTGTTTTATGAATACAATAACATAATGAATACCCACACTGACAAAGGAGAAATTATTATATAACAACCGGATGATAAGTCCACACAACTCGAAGTTCGTATTGAGGAGGAAACTGTTTGGCTTACCCAGACGCAAATGGCAGAACTTTTTCAGACAACACGCAATAACATTACATTTCATATTAGTAATATCTTCAAAGAAAGGGAATTAGAACAGATCTCAGTATGTAAGGATTCCTTACTAACTGCACAAGATGGTAAAAATTACAAGACAAAACTTTATAACCTCGATGTTATAATTTCAATAGGTTACCGTGTTAAATCACAGCGCGGTACGCAGTTTCGTATTTGGGCAAATCGTGTGCTGAAAGATTATTTATTGAAAGGTTACGTTATAAACCAGCGTGTTGATAGGATAGAAAATAAACTTTTGGAACATGACCAAAAATTTGACTTACTCATTAAAACAAACTTGCTGCCACACGAAGGCATTTTTTATGACGGACAAATATTCGATGCTTACCAGTTTGCATCGGATTTAATCAAATCGGCGATACAATCTATACGGTTTATCACATTGGTGCCTCGCTTAAAGACCTTGGAAAAAAGTGGTTTGCGTTTTCAAAAATTGATCTCGATGCAAAAGAAATGATAAAAAAACTGCACTGAGAACCCGCCCGCAACTTTTCAATAACCAATAACCAATAACCCACAACCGACAACGTCTTCCGACAACCGACAACGTTCTTCCGCCAACCGACAACATTTTTTGTAATATGAAAAACTTTGCTCTCATTGGTGCCGGTGGCTACATTGCCCCACGGCACATGAAGGCCATCCGGGACACTGGTAATGAACTGGTGGTTGCGATGGATCCAAACGATTCCGTGGGCGTTATCGATTCCTATTTTCCGGAGGCCGATTTTTTCACCGAATTCGAACGATTCGACAGGCATGTTGAAAAATTGAGAAGGAAGAATAGCGAAAGAGCAATCCAATATGTTTCAATTTGTTCGCCTAACCATCTCCACGATGCCCACATCCGGTTTGCGCTCCGGTCGGGTGCTAACGCTATATGCGAGAAGCCCATCGTTCTCAACCCCTGGAATATCGACGCCCTTCAAATGATTGAGGCCGATTCGGGGTGCAAAGTATATACTGTTTTACAACTCCGCCTGCATCCGGCTATCATAGCCTTACGCGAAAGGGTGCAAAGTGCCCCCAAAGATAAAGTCTTTGATGTTGACCTCAACTATATCACCTCCCGCGGCAAATGGTATCACTACTCCTGGAAAGGGGACGAGAAAAAATCCGGTGGCGTTGCAACCAATATCGGAGTACATTTTTATGATATGCTTCACTTTGTGTTTGGTGAACTAAAACAAAACGTAGTGCATCATCGTGATGCAAATCGTGCGGCCGGTTTCCTGGAATATGAGCGGGCAAGGGTACGCTGGTTTCTATCCGTGGATGCCAACGATTTGCCTCTATCCGCCAAAGAAAAGAGTCTGCGTACGCACCGGTCGCTTACCATCGACGGTGAGGAGATTGAATTTTCCGACGGGTTTACTGATTTACATACCCGAATTTATGAGGGTATTCTTTCCGGTTCCGGATTCGGCCTTGAAGCCAACCGGATAGCGATTCAAACGGTATCGGACATTCGCAATCATCAGGCTATTGGGCTCCATGGAGATTTTCATCCGTACTTAAAAGAAATACTTAAATGACAAGCATTCGCCATATGACCCTCAAAGCATTTCAAAGCGAAAAGTCAAGATTATTGAAAAAGTATTAGGAGAAAAAATTTGAAAACTGAATTCACCATCTCCCCGCCAAAACGGTATGCCCGGATCAACTGGCCGGAGCTCTGGCGATACCGCGACCTGTTCCTGGTTTTAGCCTGGCGTGACATTTCCGTGCGATACAAGCAGACTGTTCTTGGCGTGCTGTGGGCCGTCCTCCAGCCAGTTATCACGATGATCATCTTTACCTTCATCTTTAACCGGATGGCCGGCATTCAGAGTGGCGATGGAACCCCTTACCCCATCTTCCTCTACACCGGGCAACTTTTCTGGACCTATTTTTCGGGAACTCTCACCAATGCCAGCAACTCTATGGTCGCTAATGCCAGTCTGGTCCAGAAGATTTATTTCCCGCGACTCATCCTGCCGGCCACTGCGGCAACCTCAGGGCTTGTTGACTTTCTCATCGCCCTGGTCATATTGTTTGGCATGATGGTCTGGTATGGCATTATGCCAGGCTGGATCGGATTGCTGACCTTCCCCATCCTGCTTTTGACGAGTGTTATGTGCGCATTGGGCATTGGGCTGTTTTTGGCTTCCCTAAACGTCAAATACCGCGATGTCCGGTATGCCTTGCCATTCCTTATTAATATTCTGATGTATGTTACCCCTGTGATCTATCCGGTATCCATGCTGGATAAACATCCCTGTGCAAAAACAATCATGACCTGGCTCAACCCTATGTCCGGTGTGATCTCCAATGTCCGCGCCGGTATCCTGGGCAAATCGGAGTTTGACTGGGCTGTTCTCGGTATTTCTCTGCTGGTCAGTATCGTGTACCTGGCTATCGGTCTCCATTACTTCCGTACTACCGAACGGTACTTTGCTGATATTGCTTGATAAAGAACTAAAGATAAATTGAAACCCATCATCGAAATCAATGGCCTTGGCAAGATGTACCGAATTGGTGCGATGCGCCAGCCCTACCTATCCCTTCGTGACGAGTTGACAAAACCCTTCCGTCGCCTCTCCTCCGCATTTTCACAATTGACCAAGGACCAAAGACTAAGGACCAAGGACCAAAAACGGTCTTCAATCGACTTCTGGGCTCTCCGCGACGTCTCCTTCTCCATTAACGAAGGCGAAGCCGTTGGAATCATCGGGAGCAACGGGGCCGGCAAGAGCACCCTCCTCAAGATACTATCACAGATCACCCCGCCGACAGAAGGCAAAATCACTTGCCGTGGCCGGATAGCCAGCCTGCTTGAGGTTGGTACGGGCTTCCACCCCGAACTCACTGGGCGTGAAAACATTTTTTTGAATGGTGCAATTCTGGGAATGACACGGACCGAAATTCGAAAAAAATTCGATGAAATTGTTTCCTTCGCTGAAGTAGAAAAGTTCCTGGATACACCAGTCAAGCGTTACTCCTCTGGCATGTACGTCCGTTTAGCCTTTGCGGTCGCTGCTCATTTGGAGCCAGAAATATTGGTTGTGGATGAGGTCCTGGCTGTTGGTGATGCACAGTTTCAAAAGAAATGTTTGGGGAAGATGGGAGAGGTGGCCAAGGGTGGGCGGACAGTTCTCTTTGTCAGCCACAATATGGCGGCGATTCAGGCTTTATGTACCAAAGCAATCTATTTGGACGCTGGTAAAATGTTTGGTTTTGGAGAAGTTGATGAACAGATTGGAGAATATCTTGGAAAAATTCAAACGGAAAGGAAAACTTATAAACTTGGACCAATAGGTCTGGGTGCGTTTGCACAGCTTAGAAAATTTGAGTTCCGACCCACCCCAGTAATAAGTTGCGGTCAGTGTGAATTTTTGGTCGAGTTATGGTCAGAACGAACACTCAGAATAGATGATTTTTGCGTTATTATTTCATCCTCTGCGACTTCTAGGCTGGCAATTATTGATTTGCGTTCACCCGAAAGTTATTTTCTGAAACCGCTTGAATCTATTGTTATCAGTGGGAAAATAACATCGATGCCATTTGTTGAAGGAAGTTACAGCGTTGGCTTGTACTATAAAATTGACGGGATATCTAATCATGCAATGGACATTACGGATATTGATATAGTCGCAAGATTAGAGCATGTTAGTGTTATCCCTTATCCAGTAGCGGCTCGGGGGATAGTTCATTTACATACAAGTTTTGAAGTCGAATACAGTTTGATATAATAGCAATTTATCAAGGGATTTATGATGAGAATTTTAACAAAAATTGCATACATGTTTCGTAAACTTTTATTAAAATTTTTCCGGTATTGTAGAGATGTGGAATCCAATCAAAAAGGGAAGAAGTATTTATGGATATCTAATAGGGAGGAACCCTTTGAATTCAAGCCCACTAAACATTTAAGTATATTGCTATATCCTGATGGACAGATAGCAAAAATGCTTTATATGTCAGGATATGAACTAGTAGAAATTCAGTTGGTCATAACCTATCTTAAAAAGGGGATGAATGTGTTAGATATAGGTGCAAATATTGGTGTTTACTCACTAATTGCTAATAAGATAGTAGGTCCAACTGGGCATGTATGGTCATTTGAGCCGTCCTCGGAATCCTATAGTCGGCTAATAGCTAACCTGGCATTAAATCGTGCTTCTTCTGTCAAACCTGTCAAAATTGCACTTTCCAATGTTGCAGAAACAATGCTTAAGATTAAGCGTGACCCTGGGTATAAAGATGGTGAAAGGTATTTATCAACACGTAAAGAAGCAACATTCAAAGAGGTCGCAGATGTATTATGCGATTCTGGTGATGATGAATGGGTTCAAGTCACCACACTAGACTATTATTTTTATACCGTAGATAGGTCTAGTCCGAGAATCGATTTTATAAAAATGGATGTGGAAGGAGTGGAATATAGCGTATTCCGTGGTGCACAGAAATTATTAACAGACAACCAAAGAATTCTAATTCTCTTCGAATGCACGTTGCAAGGATGTGCGCTTTCAGGGCATAAAATGGGCGACATATTCCTATATTTAAGAGGACTTGGATTTGTGCTTTATGGATGGCATTCTGAAAATAAAACATGGGATGACAGTGAAGAATATTTAGCAGTAGTTGGAAACATTTGGGCGTGCCGAAGTAAGTATATTTTGCCATACCTCAATTGATTGCGGGTTAAATATTGATCGTCCACATTAAATAAAAGTTTGACATCATGGTCTCATCGACAAAATTTGTAGTTATAACATCAATAAACCCACCCACTGAAGCAATTGGTTGTTTCAGTAAATGGGATGGTTGGCAGGTTGTAGTTGTTGGTGACCGCGAATCTCCAGCAAATTGGTACCATGATAATGTTATATACTTTTCCATTGACGAACAATATAATGACTTCGGACAGCTTGCCAAAGCTATACCTGAAAATACTTATACGCGAAAAATGCTTGGTTATGTTTATGCCATTCGGCATGGGGCAACGGCAATCTTTGAAAGCGATGACGACAATCTTCCATATGCAGATGCTGTGAGTAAAATTGAAAATCTACTTTACTCAACTGATCGCATGGACTGTAAGCGACTGAGAAGTGACATTGGCTGGTTGAATATTTACAAAGCATTTGGTGCTCATAAATGTTGGCCTCGAGGATTTCCTCTCGAATACGTTAATTTACCTGAAGCGTCAAGCATGCCTGGTACGGATTTTAAACCATGGGGGACAGTGCAATTTCTTGCTGATGAGGACCCTGATGTAGATGCCATATATCGCATGCTTGATGGAGAACCTGTCTATTTTGCACATGACCGAAAATACGTTTTAGATGAAGGAACGTATTGTCCCATCAACTCTCAAGCTACACTTTGGTTGCCAGAAATGTTTCCATTGTTATTTTTACCGTTGGGAGTACCGGATCGTGTAACGGATATTCTGAGAGGTTATATTGCCTTGTCTTGTCTTTGGAAGTTGGGTAAAACTATTGCTTACATAAGTCCAATTGTTAAGCAAGAACGCAACGTTCATAATTTATTAAATGATTTCAAACAAGAAATGTTTCTTTATAATAATGCAAATAATTGGTCGCGCATCTTACTTGAAATTAAAGGGTGCAATGCGAGTGATTACTACCTATATTCACTACAGGAACTCATTAAGATAATGGCAATACCAAAAAATAATTTAGAGGTTTATAAAATGTTTATAAAGGATTCTGGTCTGAAATAGGTTAATAAAATAAAAGAAACATTAGTAACGTAAAAGGAAGGAATATGTCAAAATCGCCACGTTTCAATTATATAATTACAATTCATAATAAAGAAGACCTGATTGAGCAGGTTATTATGAGTGTTTTGATGTGTTGCCGCGATAATAGCTATATTTATCCTGTAATCGACGGGTGTACAGACAAGACAGAAATAATCATAGATAGAATTATTAGTACATTCTCTGGTGTGCCAATAACAAAAATTTTATTAGCTGATGTCCATGAATTACTCTCAATAAATGCTGGGTTGAAAGCTGCTAACCAAAATGAGGAGGGTTTTAATATTATTTTGCAAGATGATGTAATATTGGCAGACTTCATGATGGAAAAGAAAGTTATAGCGCTTTATCAATGGGCTGGGAGTAGGCTTGGTTATGTATCATTTAGACTTGGCGCAAACCTTATCAAAGATGTTTTAACATCTGATCAGGCTGTGCCCTACTGCGATTATGTGGAAAATGCTTATGGGCATGGGATTTCACAAGCAGAGGTACTACTTCCTGGGTTCTTCGCTTTTAGAACTGTTCCAATAAAAAGCCCTGTTTGCATCCCTACACACTTGGTCAGAACGGTTGGCATGTTTGAAGAGAAACTTGCACCTTATGGCCATGATGATCTTGACTATGCCATACGCTTATTGAAGGCAGGATACCGCAACGCAGTTTTTGGACTTCGGTTTTATTCAGATATTAAGTGGGGTGGAACTCGTACGACTCCTCATCCCCAGCTAGGCGATATTATTCAGCGCAACATGAACCTGATTAGAAAGTGGCATGGTAGTGATTTAGAAGAAGAAGGAAGAAATATTCAGGTTCAAAAAGCCGTTATGGTTCCAGGCATGGGTGATGAAATGGAGAACATGAGAGCTTTGAAAGCATTTGAAGATACAAGAAGAGAATTGGCAAGATATCAGAATGTTGACAAGTATAAGGTTGTTAAGAGAATAAGATCAATCGTGCGAACTATTATTGTATCGCTTGACAGGAAAATGTTAATTAAAAGAAAATTGGTTCAGTATTTCAGTAAGCTCAAAAGATATGCTTTTGAATGGCAGGAAAAGCACTACTACAAAAGGCATAAAGTTTACGATAGAGACATATTAATAAGCTCTGCAATTCAAACCTATCCTGACCCTAATGTTTTATACGATTACATGCATCATTACTTTAATTACCGCTGCTTGGAATTGGTGCGTGAACATCGCACCTATTTTAAAGAAGATCATCGCGGTTTCGGTGAAGACGCGTTTCACGCAATGTGGTGGCTGCTACTCTCTGAATTTCGTCCGCAACGAATGTTGGAGATTGGCGTATATAGAGGGCAAGTCATTTCTTTATGGTCATTAATCCTCGAGAAAATTTTCAAGCAACAATATGAGGTTCACGGCATATCTCCCTTCACACCCAACGGCGATTCTGTTAGTAATTATCTTGACGGATTGGATTACATGGGAGACGTGATCAGTACATTCAGGCATTGGAATCTGAAAGAGCCGGTTCTTGTTAAAGCCCTTTCAGCCGAACCGGCGGCAATTAATCATATTAAAAGTCACGAGTGGGATCTGATTTATATTGATGGAAGCCATGAACATGAAATTGTTTTGAAGGACTATAAATTGTGCATGGGCAATCTGAAGATTGGCGGCCTGCTTGTAATTGATGATGCTAGTTTGGGGACTTCTTTTAAACCTCCATCCTTTGCGTTCGCAGGCCACCCAGGGCCATCGCGGGTAGCCCGTGAATATGCGCAAATTGAGATGAAATTCCTTTGTGCGGTTGGACATAATAACGTTTTTCAAAAAAGATAACTTTTAGCTGGTTTATGGATAATGTTACTCTTTTAAGCTTTGCCAGTGCGTCACATTATGCAGTCCAGCAAAGACTTCATTATACAGCCCAAAAAGTTGGTATTAAGAGTAAATACTTTCGCGCGTGGCAACTTTACTTGAGTACTTTCTATTGGCATAACAGAAAGATACTTGCCTCACCAAAGGGTGCAGGGTACTGGTTATGGAAACCTTATATTATTTTAGAGACTTTAAAAAGAAGTAGTCCTGATGAAATTTTAATATACCTTGATACTGATCATGTTATCGTACAACCTCTTGACCCCATTATAAAATTATGCAACACTCAAAATCCAATTGTATTATTCTCTAGTCATGGAAACAGGAATATATTAGCAAGACAACGCACAAAACGTGATTGTTTCATTCTCATGGATTGTGATAGTCAAGAATACTATGATAATGAACAAGCGGCGGCAACACTAATAGTTATAAGAAAAACAAGAGAATCAATACTTTTTTTGGAGCAATGGCTAGAGAATTGTAAAGATGAACGTATGATCACTGACCAGCCCAACGCATTAGGATTGCCTAATCTTGATGGTTTTATAGAACATAGGCACGATCAGGCCATACTGTCTTTACTTGCGTACAAACGCAAACTCCCCATTTATCGGTTCCCTAGCGAACGAGGGAATCATTTAAAAATGCCTGAATATCGTGTAATCGGCGAAAAACTTCCGGAACCTTATTCCAATAATCCATGGGAAAATTCACCTTATGGAACACTGCTTTCTGTCGAGGCGGAAACAATACATTTAAGGCGTTATGTCCTATGGCAGAGAATTCGCAGAGTTATCAAATGGATTGTTGCTGTCAGATAATACCAAGCTTAAGTGTAAATAATAGGTGTCGTCATGTTACATTACTGATAATGAGTTTTCATGAGTTTGTCTTTAAAAGATAATCGCAGCCAGCCAGTATTTGGTGCTTTTATTATATTTCTTTATGCCTTGTACGGGGCATTTATTGTCTTTTTGTTTATACTACAGGGTAACAAAGGAGCACTACCTTCCGAGGATTTTCTTCTTTTTGTAATTGTCTTTTTGCTTCTTGGTATAAGCAATTTTGGTAAACTACTCATCTTACGGACTGTTAATGTTGGCGCGAGAGCAATGCTATTGCTATTCCTTATATATTTATTTTTCAAAATACTTTTTTTAGATAGCGAAAGGTTCTCTTATTATCTGAAATCAATTATCGATATGGGATCTGCTTTCATTGCCGGATTCATAGCTTTCTCAACGATAAATTCGAGCGAGCCAGTAATTTCTAAAATAATTAAGAAGTTTCAGAGTGGTAAAGGAATAAGGAGCTTGGTAGTCATCAGTACTATGATTTTTATTGGATTGATGCTATACTTCCTTAATCAACTTTTAGGCACGTCGCCATCTGGTGCTTTTAAAATCATGACCATACAAAATGATTATTATCAAAATTTTGGTGATCTTGTTACGATTTTGTTTTGCTGTTTATTATCTTTACAAATATATAAATATGATCGTGATATTTATTCAGAGAGAAAGTTCGTTTTATTATCAATTGTAATTATAGCAGAGTCTGCGATCGCTTTTATCTGTTTACAAGTAGCAAATTCCAACAAATCAGTTCTCGTCATTGCCTTGATTTCAATTATTTCAATATACCATTGCAAACCTAAGAATTGGTTAATTAGTCATAGTGGAATCAAGTTAAAAGCATTCTTCCTTATTCCTATTGTTTTAATCTTCTTGTTTTTATCATTTCAACTTGTAACATCATTAGACATCACAACATTGAGAGCTTTTGATTATGGTGAAGGCAACTCAGTATTGACAAATAGTAGCATTCAATCTCGAAGAGATATAATAGATAATTATTTTATAGAGCAATTCCAAAATGCTCTAATATTCGGCGATATGTCTATAAAATATTACATGCACTCATCTTTGTTATCAATTCAAACGCACCTGGGCGTTATTGGAAGCTTTTTGTTCTGGTCATTTATCACATTACAACTGCGTCAAGTCTATCGGAGACGAGGTAATAGTGGATTGAAGGCAATCGCCCCGTCTGTTATATTTGTTTCCATAATCAGTTCGTTTTTCACATGGGGGCCACTTTGGTTCCTTGTCGGAGCGTTATACGCATATCAGCCTCAGTCGCTGGATCAATTCCACATGCGTGGGAATGAGAATATAAATGTTGCGTAAAAACAATACATTTTATCCAAGAATTGGTATCATCATCCCTGTTTTTAACAGGATTAAATCAACAATTGAATGCTTGAAATCGTTAGATAAAATTGATTATCCTAATTATAGGATCATTGTAATTGATGATGGATCAACTGATGCAACATGGGATACTATAACTATGAATTATCTTTATGTTCTCATGATTAAGGGAGATGGAAATCTCTGGTGGTCCAAAGCTACAAATCTCGGAATCATAAAAGCAATAGAATTTGGATTTGAGTATGTTTTGTTTTTAAATAACGATGATGAAGTCGATAAGGATATACTTAAAAACTTGGTAAGATGTGCGATAGATAATCCCAACTCTATTGTTGCCGCTAAAGTTCGTGATTTTATAAATCCTGATATAATAGTATTTGCTGGAAGTGGTGTGGATTGGAAAATGCGTGGAACCTATAGAATCGGTTCGGGAGAAATTGATAAGGGTCAATACGATCAAAGAAAAGATATTGAATGGATACCTGGTTCAGGAACATTTCTGAATACTCATTATTTTAAAAAGATTGGCTTTATTGATGCAAAAACATTTCCTCAGTATGGAGCAGATATCGATTTTACTTTAAGAGCTAGGAAGGCTGGGTATAGAATTGTTTTTGAACCTAAGGCGCTTATATGGAAAAAATTAGAAACAACCGGAATTATTTCGTCGCAAATGGAACCTACATTTAGAACGTTTTTTGATGCACTAGTTTCATTAAGATCTCCCTTGAATATTAAACGACAAGTGAGATTGTTATGGAGGCATTGTCCTAAAAAGTATATTCTAAAACAGCTATTTCGTACATATTACAGCTTCTACAGAGGATTGCTTGCAGAAGTAATTAAGAATCGGTTCCCTTATATTGCAAAGCTAACAAATCGATAATCGAATATGGCTTTACGTAAAACGAAAATTTGCATCCTTACTTTTAGCCATAATCCTTATGATGGCAGAATTTATCATAGAGAAGCAAAGTCATTAGCTAGGAATGGATATACTGTTTCAATTTTAACTCTATTTGACGGTAAAAGACAGGAGCCAATAGATGAAAACATAAGGGTTAAATATATTGATGCGGTTCACGAGAATATTTACTTTTTATTTCTTATTCAACTTTATAAGCTTTTCCGTGAAGCACTTAAGGAGAGGGCTGACATTTACCATTGTCACGAGCCGGAAAGCCACTTAGTCGGTTTAGTACTAAAAATTATTAAAAGAAAAAAACTTGTTCTGGACGTGCATGAATATTACCCCGATGTCATAGAACTAGCCGGACGTTTTTACAAATATTTTTACATGCTCTCATGTTATGTAATTGAGCCCTTATGTTGCTGGATGGATAATTGTATTATTTGTGCTGACGATGAAATTAAACGGTTATATTTGAATAGGAATAAAAATGTGATTACTATATTTAATTATCCGTTAATTGAGCGGTGGGAATTAAATGATAATTGTCCAATCCATAAAAACCATAACACATTAATTTATGCCGGTGGTTTTTCCGAAGTACGGGGCATCTGGTTAATGTTGGCCACTATAGGGGAGTTGGCTAAGAGATTTCCGGATGTGATGTTGCTGCTTCTTGGTGATGGTCCACCTGCACTAAGGGATGAAATGCAACAATACATCAAAGAAAGGAATCTCGAAAATAATATTCAATGCATTGGAAATGTTCCGCATACTGAAGTAACCCAATACCTGCGAAAGGCTGGTGTTGGCCTATTGTTGTACCAGCCAATAAAAAAGTTTTGTAAAAATATACCAACCAAGCAATATGAATATGCGATCTCGGAATTGCCTATTGTGGGGACTGATTTGCCACCGATAAAAGAATTTATTGATGACGCAAAATGCGGATTATTGGTGCCCCCAAGCAATATCGAAGAGGTGGTAAATGCTGTTAGTTATATTTTTACGCATTCTGATGAAGCCAAGAAAATGGGTGAAAACGGTAAAAATGCAGTATATGAAAAATACAACTGGGAGCTTATGGAGGGTAAACTGATTGATATTTATTCCAAGTTGTATAAGAGTCATCGTTAAGTCAAATGTCGAAAATATAATCAAGTTCTTGAGTTTGATATGTTCACGAATATTATTGTTTGAGATGAAATGATGGGTTTTCAAATAAACTTTTCAAAGTCTGGACTGAAGAATGACAATACTCGGCATGATTATATGATTCTTGAAAATGCTTACTGTTTCGCGATGAATAATCGTTTTGGAATTTTTCTAAACTAAAGAAAATCAACGATATAAAGACTGCTATTGATGAAAAGACAACCGCAGTCACTGCCGGTGCCTTTTTCGTTTTCAAGGTCCCCACCGTGCTGTGCTGATAACCTATCCAACCTATGAGGAGCTTCAATATCTTTTAATGCCAGAATAA
>JAPLDV010000024.1 GCA_026391235.1 Bacteroidia bacterium
GAATTCAACATCAATCCTGTAGTTTCCTATGAAGGGATTTATAATGAAAATCAGGTATTTGGGATGATTTTTCTGGCGGATATTATGAAATTGGGGCCGCTGCCAGATTTCGAGATTGGTGAAATCGGGTTCTTTGATGGAATTCCGGATAAGCTGACCTACGCGAAGATTCAACCGGCATTTTTTAAATATATACTTAAAAACCGGGCAATTATATAATCCTTTGAAAAACTCACCACGGAGACACTGAGATCACTAAGATTCACAGAAATTAACTCCGTGGTTCTCTGTGTCTCTGTGGTTTTTATTTTTTAGCTGGAGAGTAGTTGCAATCAATTTAATCCATCGAGACTCTGACGTGCCAGCTTGTGTTCCCCGTCGATTAACCCAATGGGTATCAGGCGGAAACGATACTGATAACTCTTTCCTTCAAACCGGTATTCCGGATGGGTCTGAGCTCCCCATGAATTATCTCCGCCAACTCCCATCTGTCCCAGATCGATATAAAGACTCACGAGATCCTGAGGTACCACATCAGTTGTGTGCCTGTTATATTGCGCGGGATTCTTCAGCTTTTCATCATAATTCCTCTGCGAACTGGTAAAATCTTCGCGCATATTATGGTGGGCGCTGAAACAGACCAGCGGTTCTCCTACGATCAAAAGCCCCTGCCCCATTCCATTCGAGAGACTCAACCACCTTACATCGGTTCGATAACCATTTTCCTGTGGTCGGATATATGGGGTATACAGATTTGACACACTTTCTTTATAAAGACCTATAAATGAGGCACTTTTACGATCCCAATAGTTCTCTCCCGGTCCCCGGCCAAACCATTTTACCTTATCAAATTCCTTTTTAAAAACCAGATTCATTCCGATCCGCGGGATCTCAGGCATTTCATCACGCCTTTTCTCAAACCGATAGTCCACCAGAATATCACCGGAACCATGGATTTTATAGCGTAAATCCAATGTAGCAAACAGCCCTGAAGAATCCGACAGGTTAAAACCAAAGTCGAATACTGCCAACCTTGGATCTGGCTGTTCAAACCGGGAACTAACCAGTCTGGCATTTTTGCCGGCATCTTTCCAGATGGCACCACGCTCATGCAAATTGCTACCAAAATCATTGTCGGTTGGAGCTCTCCAGAAATCAGGTACCATCGGTTCTTTCATGAGCTCCGTACCTTTAAATTTCAATGAGACCATCAGTCCGGTTGAACCATCAAATGTGATAGAGAAATCTTTTCCTTTGATGGTCGTCTTTCTTTCAATTTCTGATTTAACAAGGTCAATGTTATCGCCCGGCGGAACTGCCTTCCTCTCCTTATACACCGGTAATTTAAACTGAGCTGCAGCGTATAGGTGCTCTGCCGGCAAAATGGTCCACGCTTCAGGCTTCGAGATCGACAGAATAAGAAAATATTCCTGACCCGGTTCAGCTGCCGGCAGTTTATATGGAAGATCTATTTCGGCCGATTCGCCGGCAGGCAGATCCGGACAATTTAAAGTTCCCTGGTCAATCTGTCTGCCATCCTGTTCGATACTCCAGTGAAGCCGGAATGATGAAAGGTTTGTAAAGGCATATCCGTTTGCGAGCTTGATGATACCTGTTTTGAGATTTACCGGTAACATCCTTACATATTGATAAACCTTTTTTACTTCGGTTAGTGCCGGATGTGGAGTACGATCAGGGGAAACAAGTCCGTTAATGCAGAAATTGCCTGATGTCGGTGTACCCAGAGGACCGTAATCCCCGCCATAGGCCCAGTATTTCCCCCCCTTATCGGCAGTTTTTGTCAACCCCTGGTCGACCCAGTCCCAGATAAATCCACCCTGCAGAATGGAATGAGATTCTATTACATCCCAATAATCCTGGAGATTGCCGGTTGAGTTACCCATGGAGTGAGCATATTCGCATAAGATCAGAGGCCGGTCGTTTTCCGGATTCTCAGCATATTTTACCAGATAGTCAATCTTTGCATACATGGGACACCATATATCGGTATGGCGCTCTGTTGTATTGGTAGATTTCTCGGCACGTTCATACTGCACCGGCCGCGATGGATCTCGCTTTTTTATCCACTTATAATCAGCCAGCATATTTTGTCCATCACCGGATTCATTACCCAGCGACCATATAATGATTGAAGGATGATTTTTATCCCTTTCAACCATCTTTATTGTCCGGTCGAGATGAGCGGCTGCCCACTCAGGCCGGTCGGCAAGCGTGGTATCTTTATCATAACCGATACCATGTGATTCAATGTTAGCCTCATCGATCAGGTACAGGCCGTATTGATCGCAAAGCTGGTACCATCGCTCCGGCTGGGGGTAATGAGAGGTTCTGACGGCATTGATATTATTGGCCTTCATTAACAGGATATCCTTCCGCATGGTTTCTTCATCCACAACATGACCCTTTTCAGGGTGGTGTTCGTGCATGTTTACACCTTTCAGGTAAATATACTTCCCATTGATTAGCAACTGTTTATCTTTAATCTCAATGCTATTGAATCCGATTGGCATACTCACTGATTCAATATTCCGTCCAACTTCGTTTTTCAGGCTGATCAACAGGGTATAGAGATTGGGCTCCTCGGCCGACCATTTACGGATATTCAACAAGGTATCGGTGAAAACCGTTTTTTGCAGGTTCTCACTGATTTTCATATTTTTAGATTCCTTAAACAAGGATGTCCGGCCA
>JAPLDV010000617.1 GCA_026391235.1 Bacteroidia bacterium
AGCGATAGAAAAAGGGGAGAAAATGCTGGCCGAAGCCCGGAAATAACTAATCCAATCATTTTCGTGTACCTCGAAATACTAACACCGGAATCAAAAATCTTTTCCGCGGAGATCACCCTGGTGAGCCTTCCCGGAACTAAAGGTTCTTTTGAGATCCTGAATAACCATGCCCCCTTGATTTCCACTTTGGGAGCCGGTAACGTTAAGGTTATTGATACTGCCGGCCAGACTCAGCTTTTCCCGATCAAACGGGGAGTGGTTGAATGCCTGGATAATCAGATTCATTTGTTGGTGACGATCGATCAATAAAAACAGTTGGAAGCCAGATTCATTATCCTTCATCCGGATGATCCCGGGGAAATTTTTTTAGCCACCGCTTTAATCAGGTGCCTGAAAACCCAGGTGGAGGAGGCACTGGTCTATTCCGTTGTGAAAGAATCTCATCGTTGGTTACTCGAATCCAATCCCTACCTGGATGAGATTTTTGTGTATCAGGAAAATCCCGGGGAGCTTCTTGAGCAGCTAAAAGATTTTTTGCCTGATTATCTGATCGACCTGGATGGCCGGCGCGAAGTTCGCCGCTTTAAGAACAGGCTTAAAGTTCTGGATTTTACCATTAATAGAAAACACCTTGACGATCCGTGGTCAAAACGGGCGTTTGAAACTTGTATTCTATTTGATGTTCACGACGATGGCAAGGGACAGCAGTTCGAAACGACTTTGCTTATCAATAAATTATTACCCGGCAATTTTCTTGAAGGGTACCTGGTTTTATCGCTTGATTCCCCCATACATCCAAGGCCAATTTCTGATGATCAGATTATTCAGTTGGTTGTTATGACAGAGAAACCCATTGTGGTTACCGGTAACATCAATGACCGCCATCTCGCCGACGGGATCGGGCAATCTACCGGCTGTGCCGTTTTTCCTACCTGCGGCGACCTCACCAAGCCGGAAATAGCATCAGTTCTGAACCATTCAAAAGGCGCCATCGTTTTTGATTCCATTTGGAGCCCGATATCTATTGCCCTGGGAATTGAAACTTTTGTCATACGGGAAGATATGGATATCACCAATCTGAAAAATATAGCTTTGTGGGCCAGATCATTATTCAATACAAATCATGATCGGATTACCATTTAACCGGGAAGCCATCGAAGTTATGGCTCCGGCAGGCTCGTTCGAATCACTCAGAGCAGCAATATCGGGAGGTGCAGATGCAGTTTACTTTGGTGTTGAACACCTGAATATGCGGTCGAAATCCGCGCGGAATTTCCATACCACCGACCTTCCTCTTATTGCAAGATACTGTAAATGGTGCGGGGTGAAATCATACCTGACACTGAATACCATAATTTATGACCAGGAAATTTCACTGTCGCGGCAATTGATTGATGCGGCCGCAAAGGCCGGAATTTCTGCCATAATCGCATCGGATCAATCGGTCATCGAATATGCCAGGAGCCGGGGAATGGCGCTTCACCTTTCGACACAATTGAATATCTCCAACTTTGAAACGCTTCGTTTTTACGCTAAATATGCGGACGTGATGGTCCTGGCCAGGGAACTCACTATTGATCAGATAAGTGCAATCGCCGGTAAAATTGGTGCCGAAGGCATCACAGGGCCTTCAGGAGAACCGGTCAGGCTTGAACTTTTTGTGCATGGTGCCCTTTGTCTGGCCGTTTCCGGGAAATGCTATCTGAGTTTGCATCAATATAATTCTTCAGCTAACCGGGGAAGCTGCCTTCAGGCTTGCAGGCGTGCCTACCGGGTTGAGGATATCGAATCGGGCGATCAGCTTGAAATCGATCAGGAGTACATTATGTCACCGAAAGACCTTGCAACCATCCATTTTCTTGATCGTATCCTCGCTGCAGGGATCACAATACTAAAGATTGAAGGCAGGGCGAGGCCGGCCGAATATGTTAAAACCGTTACTTCCTGCTACAGTGAAGCCGTTGATAGTCTTTTCGACGGAACATACGGACCGGAACAAATCGGAAAAGGGAATGAAAAGCTTTCAACGGTTTTCAATCGTGGATTCTGGGATGGATATTACCTCGGCCAGCGCCTGGGTGAATGGAGTGCGTTGTATGGGTCGTCGGCAACAAAACGAAAGATATTAATCGGAACGGCCACCAATTATTTTTCAAAGCTTGGAGTCGGAGAGTTCGATATTCAGTCGGAATACCTTGCTGTGGGAGAAGATGTCCTGATAACAGGGCAAACGACAGGCCTTATACAGATTACTATTGAGGAAATCCATAACAGTGCAGGTCCGGTACAAACAGCCTTGAAGGGGGAGCGAATTGCATTCCGGACTGGCCGGAAAATCAGGCGCGGGGATAAATTGTTCAAATGGGTAACCCAGAACCTTACTGCTTAAAGGCAACTAATAATCACGGTTCAGGTCGAAAACATTTTCCATAAGCTCCCACTTTATTTCTTGGGTTCCGGGCAATGCCTGCTGGAATTTTTTCATCAGGGCCTCCCAGTCTTTCTGTTTTTCAAGAGTTGAAAGCTTTTGCATCTGGCCATTCCATTGAAAATCGGGTACGGTTTCAGCAATCATGAACATTCTGTTGCCGATCAGGTAGATTTGCATATCCAAAATCCCTACCGACCGGATCCCTTTGGCTATTTCCGGCCAGTGGACAGCGGGTGAGTGATATTTGCGGTACTGGCTGATTAATTCCGTGTTGTCTTTAAGGTCGAGCGTAGCGCAAAACCGTTTGGTGGGTATTCTATATACCGGTTCAGAATATCCGGATGTCGCTGTTTCCTTTAATCCGGTAGGATTCAGTTGAAAAACATTCTCCATCTGCATCCATTTCTCCCCGTTTTGCGACCAGGGCAGAAGTTGCTGAAACTGCCAGACATAGTTGCCCCATTCCGGCTGTTTCTCCAGTGTGCCCAGTTTAGCCATCTGCGAATCATAGTCCCAGTTTCCCGGGGCCTCCAGAATCATGAACATGCGGTTGCCCCACAGGTATATTTCCATATCGGTAATCCCAACCTCTTTAATTCCTACTGGAATTTCGGGCCAGATGGCTTCTTTGGTATGAACATGTTTGTATTGACTAATCAGGGCTGAATCGTTTCTGAGATCCAGGGCCAGGCAGTATCGTTTTTGCATAGTGATATTGTTTTGGCAGGAGTACCGGTTTTTGCCGGATGGATTTAAAGTTATAGCCAGGATTAAAATTGATATTTTCAGTATTTGCATAACTGTCTATTGAATCGTTATGTGGTCGGTGGAATTGCCATCCGGGGATTGAATGCGGATTTGATACACTCCCCTGGCCTGGCTCCGGAGGTCGAAGGATTTGATAACCTGCATGGAATTATTGATGAATTTTTCGTCGAACACTACCTGGCCGGTCTGGTTGAAAATCTGGATGCTGATCCTGCCCGGCTGTTTCGTGGTCACTTCAATCTGAAACATACCGTTATTTGGATTTGGATAGGTGCGGCAGGATATCAAGGCACTTTTATTATCAATGCCCACTGATTTTGAGGACAATTGGACATTGTCAATGCCGGCTCCTCCAAATGGGGTTCCGTGGTTTTCAAAGAGGAATCCAATTTGAGTGGTTGCCGAGAGTGCCTGATCGGGAAGAATCAGTTTCAAGCTGTCCCAGGCCCATTCATTGGCATTTGGAGGGCTCAGGCTAAACAGGGATACCCAGGTACTGTCAGGCGAAACCCGGTAAGCGACATTGAATTTGCCAAATTCAGGAGACCGGAGATAACTGTAATCAAATGTGAGGGTTACTGCCGTCCCCTTGTAAGAGGAAAGATCAGCGGCCGGAGAAATCAGGCAATCAAAAACTTTATTATCGGCAGTTGTTTCGGACCCCGTAATTCCAAAAAAATGTCCGTCATTGCCTGTAATGCCAAGCTCGCTTGAAATGCCGTAAGTCCAGCCGTTAACTGTTTTGGTGGATGACCATCCCGCTGTACTGGATTCAAAATCTGCAGAATAGGGAAGCATTGCGGGATCAATCAGGATAGCTGATACTGAGTTGGATGGTTTTGCCTCAGTAGAATTGGCATACACAGCAACAATATAGTAGGTATAGTCTATGTTTTGTTCCACCTGATCATCGGTCCAGGATGGATTAGTGCTGACGTCGTACTGGATATTGTTTCTGAAGATCTTGTAATTGGTGACGTATTGAGGGTAAAATGGGGTGTTCCAATACAGATTGATCTTGCTTTTACCAATTTCCGCAGCAAGAAAAGTTGCAGGCAGACTGGGGTCGGAGGCGGCCAGCGGTGTTTCCCACAATCCGCGTCCGAAGGTGGATGCACGCAACCTCGATTTTGAACGGTCGAGATGATTGTAGTAAACTTCCAGTTCACTCACGTTTACTGAAATAGGAAGGTTGGTGTTGTAAAACACCCAGTCTGTCATTCCGGCATCTTTGAAATAGGCGCCTGCATCGGTTCCAACGTATAGCCCTTCCACGCTTGATTCGTCGAATAAAAGGGTGGTTTTGTATATTTCAGGCAGTGACCCGCTGATATCAGTCCAGGTTTCGCCTTTATCGGTCGATTTAAACAAGCGTCGGGCCTGGGCCATATAAACAGTAGCCTGGTCGAACGGATGGCATTCCAGGTCGACTGGAGTGCCTGCTTCGGGTAAATTGGATGTAAGGTCAATCCAAACCGGGTTTGGCTTGTTGAAATCATCGGTCCGGAAAAGTCTTCCATCGTTGCGCGAAAAATAGAGCATCTGAGGCTGTGCAGGCGACTGCTCGAGGGCGGCTATGTAAACGTTATTATTACCGGCCAGATTATTAGAGATT
>JAPLDV010000263.1 GCA_026391235.1 Bacteroidia bacterium
GTTGTTGGTTGTTGGTTATTAGTTATTGGTTGTTGGAGGTCGGGTGCCGCAGTGTTTCGCATGGCAAATAAGCATTGGATTCTCTGATAAAAGGTTGGGGGGAGGCACCTTTTTTTATTCATCGCTATATATATACTTTTGAACCAAATCAATAAAAAACGATATGTGCGGCATTGTTGGTGCATTTGAACTGAAATTCCCATCGTCGGAATTGAGAACCCAGGTTCTGGATATGTCGAAAAAGCTACGACATCGCGGGCCCGACTGGTCAGGTGTATATTGTGGCGAAAAGGTGATCCTGGCTCATGAACGGCTCTCAATAGTGGATCCGGAATCGGGCCGCCAGCCCTTGTACAGCCTGGACCGTAAACTCATCCTGGCGGTAAACGGTGAAATCTACAACCACCAGGAGATCCGGAAAGGAATGAATGGCTCATACCAATTTACCACCCATTCCGATTGCGAGGTGATCCTGGCATTATACCGGCAAAAGGGAATAGATTTCCTGGAAGATCTGAATGGCATTTTTGCATTTGCACTATATGATGAGGATAAGGATTGCTACCTGATTGCCCGCGATCCCATCGGAATCAATCCATTATATATGGGATGGGATAAGCATGGTCAGTTTTATGTGGCCTCGGAACTGAAAGCTCTGGAAGGAGTGTGCAATAAAATTCAGGAATTTCTGCCCGGACATTATTATTTCAGTCCCGAGGGAATTATGAAACGCTGGTACACGAGAGACTGGACCGAATACGAAGCTGTAAAGGACAACCCGACCAGTATTGACGATCTCCATGATGCCCTGGAGAAGGCCGTTCACCGGCAGTTGATGTCGGATGTGCCATACGGGGTGCTCTTATCGGGCGGGCTCGATTCTTCAGTGATTTCGGCAATTGCCAGCAAGTATGCCCGCCGGAGAATTGAATCGGGCGACCAGCAGGAAGCCTGGTGGCCTCGCTTGCACTCCTTTGCCGTTGGGCTGGTCGGATCGCCTGATCTGGCTGCCGCCCGAGTGGTTGCGGATCATCTGGGTACCGTTCATCACGAAATTCATTTCACCATTGAAGAGGGGCTGGATGCTATCCGGGATGTAATCTATCATATCGAGACTTATGACGTAACATCAGTAAGGGCATCAACCCCTATGTATCTGATGGCCAGGGTAATCAAATCGATGGGGATCAAAATGGTCCTCTCAGGCGAAGGAGCCGATGAGATTTTCGGCGGGTACCTCTATTTTCACAAAGCACCATCGGCCGAAGCTTTCCATAAAGAAACCATCCGTAAATTATCCAAACTGCATCTGTACGACTGTCTGAGGGCCAATAAATCCCTGTCGGCCTGTGGGGTGGAAGGCAGAGTTCCATTCCTCGACAAAGAGTTCCTCGATGTTGCCATGCGGATCAATCCCGATGATAAAATGATCAGGAACGGCAGGATTGAAAAATGGGTGGTCCGGAAAGCATTTGAATCCTATCTCCCCGAAAAAATCGTTTGGCGCCAGAAAGAGCAATTTTCGGATGGTGTTGGCTACAGCTGGATCGATACGCTTAAAAGTGTTTCATCTGAGCGTGTTACCGATGAACAGATGGCTTCGGCACCCTATCGTTTCCATGTTAATCCACCTCTGTCGAAAGAGGAATATATGTACCGGTCCATCTTTGAAGAGCATTTTCCGTCGGATCAGGCAGCCTCCTGCGTTCCCTCGGTACCATCAATCGCCTGCAGCACTGCTGAAGCCCTGGAATGGGATGCGAGCTTCAGGAATAACGCCGATCCCTCGGGTCGGGCAGTAAAGTCGGTGCATAATCAAGGTTAATCCAGCCATGATTGATGCAGGCAAAATAAGTAGCCGGCGGCGGAATTTGTTTTAAAAAAAGATCGTACCTTTTGCAATTAGTATCTAATACAACCAAAATTTCGCAAACCAATGAAAATCAATCATTTAACGGTAAGCGCCTGTTTTCTTTTTGCTTTTACCGCAGCATTCGGACAAACCGTAAACCTTGATTCCAACCAGGCCAATGCACTTCAGGCTGTTGCAGGGAATGATACAACCATCATAAGCGGCCGTCAGGCTATTCTGGGATCGCATCCTACAGCTATCGACGGGTATGGCGGTTATATTTATCACTGGAGCCCCGCCACCAGTCTGAGTGATGTTACCCAACCCAATCCGGTTGCCAGGCCGCTGGTTACCACTACCTATATGCTGACGATAACCGATATGAAAAATTGTTCGTCCAGCGATGAGGTAACGATAACTGTTGAAGCAAGCGGTATCGATATCAATCAAATCCTTGCCCGTTTCAGAGTTTATCCTAACCCAAGCGATGACAACCTGAATGTTGATCTTGATGGCATTTCAGGTTCCATACGGCTGAGAATGATCAATTCAACAGGGGTGGTTATTTATGATATCGACAGAGAGATCAATGATGTCCTGCGTGAAGAGCTTGACACCCGGTTCCTGCCGATGGGCAATTACCTTATTATGCTGATATATAAGGACAAAATAGTAACCCGTTCGGTAGTGGTTTTTTAATGAACAAGTAGATTGAATACACCTTTAAACAAACACGATGAACTCCAGATATATTAAATCCACCCTGATTCTTTTAACAATTGGATTATCGCTGCTGACTTTTAATCGGTTAATCAGCCAGGAACTTACGTTGAAAACCGGGCACGTTATCGAGAAACGCGTTCTCAAAGGCTATACCCAAACAGTTTCAATTGGAAATGTCCGTGGCACAATGCAATGGCAGCTTTCGACCGATGGAACGACCTGGCTCGACTTGAGCGGCAAAACGCAGAACACGCTATCTACGACGGTTACGGTCACGATTTATCTGCGATGCGCAATTAAAGAACCCATCTGCGATGTGGTTTACAGCGATGTTCTCAATCTGATCCCCTTTGATCTGCCTATTGTTACAACAGGAACTATTAGCAATATCAGCGGAACTTCAGCTACAGCCGGAGGAACCGTGGTCTCGGATGAAAATTCCACAATACTCGCCCGCGGAGTCTGCTGGGCAATTACCCGCAATCCTTCTACTTCAAATTCCTATACCACCAACGGATCGGGGGTTGGAACGTTTACCAGCAGCATAACAGGATTAACCACCAATACCACTTATTATGTCCGGGCCTATGCAAGCAATCTGGTTGGAACATCTTACGGCGCCGAGGCATCCTTCAGAACCAGCGGCACGCTTCCAACGGTGACCACAACAGCCATATCCGGCATAACTAACATATCGGCTGTCGGAGGCGGAAATGTCACCGGCGATGGAAGCTCTACTGTTACTGCACGTGGCGTTTGCTGGTCGACAGCACAAAATCCGACTACAGCCAATACAAAAACAACTGATGGAACCGGAACCGGTGTATTTACCAGCAACCTAACCGGATTGACATTTACAACAATCTATTATGTAAGAGCTTATGCCGTAAACTCAAGCGGAACAGCTTATGGTGATCAGGTCAGCTTTACCACTTATGGGAATCTTCCGGTTGTTACCACTACGCCGGTCACTAACGTAACAGCTTCCGGAGCTACTAGCGGAGGCAATGTAACGAGTACCGGCGGTACTGCAATAACAGCCCGGGGCGTGTGCTGGTCACTGACTCAGAACCCAACTATCGCAAACCCAAAAACCACCGATGGTACCGGAAGCGGTGTTTTTGTAAGCAATATCACAGGCCTGTCGCCCAATACACCTTATTATGTTCGGGCCTATGCAACCAACTCAACAGGTACCGTGTATGGTTCTGAGCACACTTTCATGACCAGGATGTCCGTGCCGCTTGTAACCACAGCTGTAATAACCAATATTTCCAACATCAGCGCCACCGGCGGAGGAAATGTGACATCCGACGGCGGGACTCCGGTAACCGAAAGAGGTGTATGCTGGGCAATAACACACAATCCCACTACTGCGGCCACCAAAACAGTTGACGGTGCCGGATTGGGAGCATTTGTCAGCAGCCTGACAGCTCTTACCCCCAACACCATCTATTACGTAAGAGCTTATGCAATCAACTCCGAAGGTACATCTTACGGTACTGAAGTCACCTTTAAAACCAATATCAGTGTAACTCCACCGTTGGTGACTACTGCCGCAATAACCAACATTACGACAATTACCGCAACCGGTGGCGGGAATGTCACATCCGATGGCAATTCAACGGTAACTTCAAGAGGGGTTTGCTGGTCGACCAGCGAGAATCCGACAACCGAAAACAATATCACCACCAACGGTGGCGGTTTGGGTGAATTTATCAGCAACTTAACGGCTCTGACCCCGAACACCACTTATTATGTCAGGGCTTATGCCAGTAATTCTTTTGGCAAAACCTATGGTGAGCAGGTAAGTTTCAAAACCAGTCCCACCCTGCCCGCTGTCACTACCACCGTCATAACCGGCATCACCACCACCACTGCCACCGGCGGGGGAAATGTTACCAATGACGGAGGAACACCCGTAACTGCCAGAGGAGTATGCTGGTCAGCAGCAACAGTCCCAACCACGGCGGACACAAAAACATCGGATGGCACCGGCAGCGGATCATTCACCAGCAGCCTGACAGGCTTAACCGGGAACACAACTTATTATGCAAGGGCATATTCCACAAATAGCGCCGGAACCAGTTATGGTAATGAAGTGACCTTTAAAACCAGTCCGGTCCTCTCAACGGTAACCACTGTTGCAGTAACCGGGATCACTCAAGTGGGTGCAACCTCAGGAGGCAACGTAACCAACGATGGAGGATCTGTAATTACTTCGAGAGGAGTTTGCTGGTCAACACTGCAAAATCCTACCATTGCAAACAGCCTGACATCTGACGGAACCGGTACCGGGGCATTTGTCAGCACCCTGGCAGGACTGACAGGAAATACAACTTATTATATCAGGGCTTATTCCACAAACAGCGTTGGAACAAGCTACGGCAGCGAAATAAGTTTTAAAACCAGCCCGCT
>JAPLDV010000003.1 GCA_026391235.1 Bacteroidia bacterium
CTGAAAAACTGCTGGCGTCCTTTTGCTTCTTCAAGCAACTGACTGGCTGTCAGTTTATAGGGATGTGTTGTATTCTTCGGAACTGCCGCAATGATCAGTCCGAGACCAACGATACTAATCGATAAAATAACTCTTGCTTTCATTTTTTTCCTTTGATTTAATATTCTTCACGCGGAAATCTCTTTTCAGCCCATTCGGCGACATAAAACATGCCGATAGCTGCCAGAATGACCACAAGAGCAGCCAGGCCGTCGGAAAGTCCGAGCGACTCGCTGAGTTTGGGGGATCCTTTAAAAGCAGCCAGGTACATATTATCCCAGATCGGGTACCCTTCGGAGAAGATAATCACTCCGATAAACAGTCCACCGATAAACACCATTGCATCAATTTTACCTATGGATGCCCCCGCAAAGCTGGTTCCCGGACAAAATCCGCCGATAATAAATCCGGCCCCCATCACCACCCCGCCGATGATTGCGGATGTCAGATAGGTTGGGTTAACATATAAAAGATCCAGATCAAGCCATCCAAACAGACTGAGAAACAGCATGCCAAGCATGGCAGTGATGGCGGCTGTAAAGAACACTTTTAACACAACCGCATCGTACCCGTAGAATAGACCGGCCAGTTTGCGGCTCGAAGAGAATCCGCTGCTTTCAAGCACAAAACCGAAGCCAATACCTATGATAAAACCGAGCAGGAGATTTGTGTTCTCCGATATTATTCCATTAACAACTAACGGTCCCATAATCAATGTTTTTAAGGTTAAATCCAGTTTTTTCTAAAGAACCAGGCCAGGGCAAAGGCAGTTCCGAAAATCGCTGCCATAGTGATAAAACCGCCGAGTGATAAAACGGCCATTCCACTCAAAGCGGAACCGCTGGTACATCCGCGGCCGAGCTGGGATCCAAATCCAAACAGCACTCCGCCCGTAACGGCCATGATCAGCCGCTTGCGGGAGGTGATCTTCGGACTGTGTTCGACCTTCAGTTTCAATCTTCCCCAAAGGCTGCCCGACAGGAAGCCTCCGACCAATACTCCGGCCATTTCAAAAACCAGCCAGTTTTTCAATGGGTTCGGATGCTGCTTCATTGTTTCAGCATAAAAAGCATTTTTTTCAACGTGTGCAGGTGCAATTACCTTATTTACAGCAACAACCACACTTTTAACGGCACCGCTGGCACCGAGTCCGCGGCCAGCCACAAAATTTGCCGCAATTAATACAAGGCCAAGCAAGACTCCGCCCAGGTAGGGATTCAGGTACCTGCGTGACCGGTCGTTAGTTTGATTCTCCATGGTTGATATGTTGTTTGATATTTGTTATTGGTTATTTGTTATTAGTTTCAGTACAACCAGCGGCTGAGTTGCCCGGCGTAGGCCAAAATGAAACGGAGCATGATCCCGCCGAAAATCACTAATACAGGCGGAATGTAATACGGGATCCTGAATTTCATCAACTCAAGTGATTCAAGGGTGGCAGGCAAAATAAGGCCAATGCAAACAACCAGCATCCAGAAAGTGGCCGTATATGGTCCACCCAGGAAGAGATTGGCAGCATCAATCTGTACCTGTGTGCTCGCGAGGAAGCCCATAAACATGTGCACAATGAGGAAAAGCTCAATGGCAATCAGTAGCAGATCGATCCGGGCTATGGATTTTTTTTCATACTGGTTCTTCGACATCAGGATGATGGTCGCCGCACCGGTCGACATACCGGAAACCAGGAACAAGGGCCCCAGTATTGATGTGTTCCATAGCGGCCGGGCATTAAAGGCTGAAAAAAGGATCCCGGTGTATACCCCGAGAATCACTGCGAAAAATATCGTAGCCCAGGCAAGAGGCACCTTCCACTTTCTGAAAAATACTTCAAGATCATCCAGCCATTTATACCTCCATTTCCATTTCGGAAAAATCTCACGGATATTCAGAGCCGCCCAGATAAAGGAAATCGGAGTAATAATCATCAGGGTCCAGGCTCCCCATGACATTGGCGACTGAAGCCGGATAACGGTGTAGAGGCGCCAGAAGAATGCTTTATGCTTTAAATCAAGAAATAGCGCCAGCAATCCGATTATCAGAATGACCGGAACGATAAGTGTTGCTTTCCCGACTGCGGTCGGATACTCTTTTTCCTTTCCTCTGATCACAAAAAAAGCGGCAAAAAACAGAATCCCGGCGGCGAGCCCACCTAAAAAAAGGTATAGAGGTATTTGCCAATGCCATATATGCAGGTAGGGATCGATATTCGGGTTCATCCTGCCGCTGACAATAATCTCTTCTCTCATAGCAGTATCAGGTTTAGATTAGGAAATAGAGTTGCGGTTTCGTTCCGGCTTCCGGTATAAGTGTTTTGTACTTCCGGTTTTTCAGAATAACTGAAACCGGACTTTTTGCGTCATCTAGATCGCCGAAATACAGGCACTTGGTAGGGCAGGCTGCAACACATGAGGGTAATTGCCCTTTCTCAACACGATGCAGGCAGAAAGTGCATTTATCCACGTAACCATCCGGATGGGAATACCTGGCATCATACGGGCACGAGGAGATGCAGGCACCGCAACCTATACACCGGTTATGGGTAACCACCACAATACCACCTTTTTCATAGTGGCTGGCACCGGTTGGACAGCAACGAACGCAAGGGGAATTGTCGCAATGGTTGCAACGTTCAGAGCGCAACTCAAGTTCAAGGGTCGGATAAGTTCCATCCGTAACCTCCACCACCCAATCGCGGCAATAGCCAATTGGAACATCGTTCTCGGTTTGACAGGCAACAACGCAATCGCTGCAACCGACGCATTTCAGGGTATCAACGGCCATGGCGTACCTCATGATTTAACCTCCTCTGATTCAGTTACAAAAGTGACAAAATTGCCCCTCATGCCTGTTCCTCCCATGCTGGGATCAACCAACACTTTGGTAATCATTTGAGTATCACTGGCACCCCTCCCGAAGCACCGCTGGAGCTTTTTCTGGTTATGACCGAAACCATGTACCATATATACTGAATCCCATCTGATCCTTTCGGTAACCCTCACCCTTATCCTGAAATCGGACTGAATGCCATCCTGATTTTTCAGCCAGATATACTGGTCATTTGTTAATGCCCACTCTTTGGCAACTTTAGGATTGATCCAAACACTGTTTTCTTCCATCAGGTCGGCCAGGTTCGGATTATTTGACGTTCGGGTGAAAGTATGCATCGGAGCTCTGCCATAGATTAAGCGGTAATATCCGGCGGGTGGCTCTTCATGCGGGGTATAAACCGGAAGTGCCGCAAAGCCTGCAGCTTCAAGATCGCTGGAATAGAGCTCGATCTTTGTACTGGTCGTTCTGAACTCAACATCCTCACCATCAGCAAAATATAGATCATCAGCAGTCCGGTCGAAGGTTTTGACACCGATCCTTTGCATTTCCTCGAGGCTGGAACCCATCTGCTTTAATTGCCAGCTTAGCATCTCCTCAATATCTTTCCATGGGAAATAGGCGCCAAGTCCAATTTTGCCGGCCAATTGCTTAACTATCCACCAGGCAGGTTTTGTATCATAGTTGGGTTTAACGGCCGGCATGAGAAGTGCCAATTGAGGCTTGCGGTGAGGGCTTACCCTGATATCATCGTAACGTTCCAGATAAGTGCATTCCGGAAGAACAACATCGGCATAGCCAGTTATCTCCATTGGCATAGTATCGATAACAACCAGAAGATCCAGGGCTTTGATGGCTTCAATTGTGTTTGCCTGGTTCGGCATGGTTTCGATCAGGTTGGTACCGTTTACGATCCATGCCTTATATTTTGCCTCTCTGCCTTCAGCCGGGCGGCTCAGGTCGACGATGGCGTTTGCCACCGGCTGATCGGCCAGCGGATATTGGTCGCCCAGCATATCCCTCCAACCTTTTTTAACCTCCGGATAATGAGGATGCGGAAATTCAGGAACCGTAAGGCTTTCGGGACGGTAGAATCCTCCGCGCCTGCCCCATGAACCCAGGATGGCATTCAATATTGCTATGGCCCTGAGCCGCTGCACATCATCGCCATACCAGGTAACGTGCCTGCCGGGGTGTATAATGACAGCAGGCGCGGCATGAGCCATTTCACGAGCAGTTTGGCGTATCATCTGCGGGGCAATGGTTGTGATTCCATAAGCCCACTCGGGAGTAAAGGTTTTAACATGAACCTGCAACTTATCGAAGCCTGTAGTGTACTTTTCGACGTAAGCTTTATCGTACAGGCCTTCCCCGATAATAACATTCATCCAGGCCAATAGCAAGGCCAGATCGGTCGATGGCTTTATCGGCAGCCAGAATTTCGATTTGCTGGCTGCGGTTGAAAAACGCGGGTCAACGGTAATAATGGTTGCTCCTTTATCAATGGCGTCCGACATTTCCTGAACCTGCCCATTATGCATATTTTCACCTATATGTGAACCAATGAGAACCAGACAGCGGGTATCCCTGATATCCGTACGTTCGGGAGATTCAACCACCTCACCAAAAGTTGCAAGGAAAGCTGCTTCCCGGGGACCTTTGCATTGCGCATACGATGGAGCGGCGCTGCTGTTTGAACCAATTGCTTTCAACAAGCCTCCAAAATATTTCCCGCCTGAACCATGCGAAAAAAGAGCAACTGATTCGGGGCCGCTGGTTGAAATAACCTGTTTAAGTTTGCCTGCAATATAATCCAGCGCTTCATCCCAACCTGCCTCACGGTAAGTTTGCTTTCCACCGGTGGTGGTCCGGATCAGCGGGGTTTTCAACCGGTCCTCATCATTGTACATCCCTACTCCACCCGTGCCTCTCGGGCAAAAGCGGCCGTTGGAATGCAAATCTTCATCGTTCCCTATGATCTTCCGGATTTCACCCTCGTCGTTCTTGTGAACCCAACCCGCACATTTCCAGAAACAAATCTCACAATATGTAGGTGTTCTCCGCATTCCTTCAAATACCAGGCGTTCCGGGTCATTCAGCCCGCCAGCAAATGATCGGATTGCCGGAAAGCCAACCGTTAATCCCCCCGCCCCCAATGCCGAAATCCTGATAAATTCTCTCCTGGTTTTCATATATCTGTATATTTAGATATC
>JAPLDV010000858.1 GCA_026391235.1 Bacteroidia bacterium
TAATTGAGATGGTCATTGAGTTCTGCAATATTCTCTGCTTCATTGCGGCAGGGAATCAGAATGCTCACGTGGGTTTCCGGGGTGCCAGGGGTTGCGTGGTACTTTTTAGTCAGCAGCCACCCGGCGAAGAAGGCCAGAATCAACAAGGAATAGAGGACAATAAAAAGGAGAGCCTGGATGGTAAAGACGACGGACATTCCATCAATAGTTACTGGTTTGGAAGGGGAGCCACTGTTTCAAGCCTGATCTTCCGCAGCAGCACAAGCCCGATCATTGCCGGGATCATAATATTGATTATCCAGATGATGAAAGTTGTAAATACAATTGCCGGAACGTCAGTGGTGTATGGCCCTAATATCAGAATGGACACTGACCCTCTCACGCCCAGGTCGCCAACCGTTGGAACCGGAACAAAATGCAGGATCAGGTAGATCAGGGCGATCGCGGAAAGGCCGGTAAACGGGGGGATATGTATTCCGAAGAAGTGCAGGACCAGGTAGATCTGGGTTATGTAGGTAAGGAATTTTATCGTTGAGAACAGGAGTAAAAAGGATTTATCCTTAAAGGAGACACCCTGCAGAGCATTCAGAAACGGGTGGAAAACCCTGAGAAACCGGAAACGCTGAAAAAATCCTGACAGCCGGTCGATGCTGAAGAACAGGATAATCAGGATCAGACCGGTAGCGATGGAAATAGCGAGGGTCACCATCCAGGAATCATGCTGATCCTTTAGCAGGTAATCGTTTGAAGGAAGGTAGGTGGCAGCCCCAACCAGTCCCAGAGTGATGGTGACCACCATCTGAGCCAGGATACAAAGGAAAGTGTGTCCGGTACCTGCCAGGCGGTGACCTGGTTTGAGGATCAGGCCCCGGGTGATCACATCGCCTATACGGTTTGGCGTGGTAATGGCCATTGTAAGGCTCGATAAAACCCCTGACAAGGCTTTCAGGTAATTAACCGGCTCAAGCCGGTTAACCAACCGTTGCCATTTGATCGCCTCGGATGATAAATTCAGAAAAATCAAAATGACAGCTGCCGCGAGAAAATAGAGCCGATTACCCTGAAATGCTTCGGAAAACCTCTGGCCTGCCTGATCCCAGTGCTCAAAGGTAACCATACGGTAAACAAGGTACGCTAAAGCTATAACTGCTAAAAGCACCTTAATTATGTTCGACTGTAATTTACTGATTTTCAAAATAGCTACTTTTGTGGTTGTTTATAAATTGGAAGGTAAATATAGAAGAAATCCGGAGATTTGAGAGAAGTGCGAGGCGATCCCCGCCTACGCGGGGATGACAAGTGCATCTGCTGGCAGTTGTGCTTGGGTGAGCGATCCCCGCCTTCGCGGGGATGACAAGTACTCCTGCGTAAACCTGATACCCGATACCTGATACCTGATACCCGATACCCGATACCCGATACCCGATACCTCTTCACCCATGTCAAAACGCGTCAGACCCAAAAAGTACCTCGGCCAGCATTTCCTTACAGATATTCCGACAGCTCATCGGATTGCAGACGGTCTGGGAGCTGCGGATGGTGGGGTGGTGCTGGAGGTTGGACCGGGAATGGGTGTGCTGACGGGGCGCCTGCTTGATCGTTTTGGCGCCAGGCTATGGGTTATAGAGATTGATAATGAATCAGTTGAATACCTTTCGGATAAATTCCCAAGCCTGATACCCCGTATCCTTTCAGAGGATTTTCTGCAGTTCGATCTGAAGAGGATCACGGATGGGCCAATTTCGGTCATCGGGAATTTTCCGTATAATATCTCTTCTCAGATATTATTTCACCTGCTGGAATACCGTGATCAGGTTATGGAGATTTCCGGGATGTTTCAGCGTGAGGTAGCAAAGCGGCTAACTGCCGGTCCGGGCAATAAGGAATATGGCATTCTGAGCGTGTTAATGGGTGCCTTCTACCATTCCGAGTATCTTTTTAATGTTTCACCTGATGTGTTCCTGCCGCCGCCTAAAGTAACTTCCGGCGTAATCCGGTTTGTCCGCAAAGAGAATATCGCACTGCCCTGCTCACCTGAAACTTTTAAAAAGGTTGTTAAAATGGCCTTTAACCAGCGTCGCAAAACTCTTCGAAACGCCTTGTCTGCGATCTGGACTGCTGATCAGGAATCAACGGGGTACGGCGGGCTGAGGGCGGAACAGCTGTCGGTGGGGCAGTTTTTGCAGCTAGGCATAATCGAAGACCGTAGAGACGCATAATTGCGTCTGTCCCTACACCGTCGCGATCGCAACCACCGGGTTAAGCCGCGAAGCCCGCCAGGCGGGTGCAAATCCTGCAATGATGCCAATCACCGCGGAGATGGTAAGGCCGATGGCGATGTTGTTCAATCCCAGTACTATCTTGAATTCCATCATAGAATTGGCCACAAGGGTACCGATGAAGATCAGGAGAAGTCCGACAATGCCCCCCATGAGGGAAAGGGAAACAGCTTCAAATAGAAATTCAAAAAGAATAAAAACGTTACGGGCACCGATGGCTTTCTGGATCCCAATAATCCGGGTACGTTCCCTCACCGAAACAAACATGATGTTGGCGATACCAAATCCGCCTACAAGGATGGCAAATCCTCCGATGATAAAACCAGCGAGGTTCAGGGTAACAAGGAGCTGATCGAAAACATTGGATAACATCGACAGTGTATTGAGGGCAAAATTGTCATCCTGCAGTGGTTTTAGCTTCCTGATGGATCTCATGATGCCGGTGAGTTCATCCACCATCTCATCGATCGGGATACCGGGCTTCGACTTAACCATCAGGGTAGGGTGCACATTCGAGCCACGGATATTAATCAGTGTGCGTGCATAATTCAGTGGTACAATGGCAATCTCGTCATTGCTGCCTGCATTGATTCCTTCTCCCTCTTTTTTGAATATACCAATCACCGTTACTTTGGCAGAGGAGATTTCAAATGATTTTCCAATAGGGCTTTCACCGGGAAATATGTCATCAGCGATTTTGCGTCCGATGACCGCAACATTTTTTCCGCTCCTGAATTCAGAAAGGGAGATGAACCGGCCCTCATCCACCTCAAACGTCCTGATTTTTTCATATTCATCCGACACCGAGACAATCTCGATGCCAGGAATGGAATTATTCTTCTAGCTGATGGTTCGCTGGCCCTGAATAGTGAAAGCTGCTGATTCAACCGTTTTCGAACGGCTCATCACTTCGGCCATTTCCCGGAGTTCAGGTTCCGGCCGCTGAACATATTTCCACCATTGAAAACCGCGACCAAACATAATCGGCCATTTCTGGATGTACACAACATTGTCGCCAAGCTCGGAGATGTTTTTTTTTATGGTCCGGCCAAGTGAATCCACAACCGTTAAAACCGAAACGATGGCAAAGATACCGATCGTGATGCCGAGAAGAGATAAGATTGTACGTAGCTTGTTGGAGATAAGCGAATGAACGGCAAACGCGATACTCTCGCGAACTATTCTGACCCAGATTACTACAGCTTTGATTCCATGTTTCATGAAATGCAAAATTACTATTTTTTTTAGGTATCGGAGCAGGACAGTAAGTGATTAATGTGCCTATTTTTAGTAGATTTGGCAAATTAATTTTTACCAAGGTGGATAAGGAAAAGCAAATAGGTTGCGCGCTGATCTCTGTTTTCCACAAAGATAATCTGGATGGGATACTCACCAGATTGCATCAGCTGGGCATTGCCCTGATCAGTACAGGTGGTACGGCGGATTTTATTGAATCATTGAGTTTGCCTGTTCAGCGAGTTGAATTGCTGACGGGTTATCCAAGTATCCTGGGCGGCAGGGTTAAAACTTTGCATCCCAAGGTTTTTGGCGGTATTCTGGCTCGCCGTGACAATGAATCCGATCTTGAAAGTCTCAAGTCCTGGGATATTCCCGAGATTGATCTGGTAATTGTTGATCTCTATCCATTTGAGCAGACGGTTGAATCTGGTGCGCTGCTTCCTGAGATTATTGAAAAGATCGATATCGGAGGGATTTCCCTTATTCGTGCTGCAGCAAAGAATTATGAAGATGTATTGATCGTTCCTTCGCGTGAGTACTACCCGAAATTGACTAGCCTTCTTGAAGAGAAAAATGGTGTGACTTCGCTGTCTGACCGTTACGAATTTGCGGCTTCCGCTTTCGCTGTATCGAGCGGGTACGATTGTGCTATCAGTAATTATCTTGGTGGTAAACATTCGTTACATTTCAGGGCAGCAGCCGGTTCGGGTCAAACCCTTCGTTATGGTGAGAATCCTCATCAGAAAGGGATCTTTTACGGGAACCTTGATCAGATTTTTGAACAAATCCATGGCAAGGAAATTTCCTATAATAACCTGCTGGATATTGATGCAGCTATTGCGCTGATTGATGAGTTTGATGAAACAACTTTTGGGATTCTGAAACATAATAATGCCTGCGGGATCGCCTCCTCCGGCTCGCTTACCGAAGCATGGAAGAAGGCCCTGGCAGCCGATCCCATTTCTGCTTTCGGTGGGATACTGATTGCCAATAAACCCATTGATAGCGCAACTGCTGAAGAGATCAATTCGTTGTTCTTCGAGATCATCATTGCTCCCGGATATGCTGAACAGGCTCTTTCCATATTGAGGCAAAAGAAGAACCGGATCATTTTGATGAGAAAACCCGTCAGCTTAACAGGTACACAGCAGTTTCGAAGCCTGTTGAACGGTGTGCTGATGCAGGACCGGGATCTGCGCAAAGAAGCCCCTGAAGATCTGAAAGTGGTAACGCATGTCCATCCAGGGGCAAAGGAGGTCGAAGATTTGCTTTTTGCAAATAAACTGGTAAAGCATACCAAGTCGAATGCCATTGTACTTGTTAAGGATAAGCAGCTGCTGGCAAGCGGCACCGGCCAAACATCCCGCGTTGATGCGCTCAGGCAGGCGATTGCCAAGGCTCAGAGTTTCGGTTTTGACCTGAATGGCGCCGTGATGGCATCTGACGCTTTCTTCCCTTTTGCCGACAGCGTGGAGATTGCTCATCAGGCCGGTGTGGGATCTGTGATACAGCCGGGAGGATCGGTGAGAGATCAGGATACGATTGACTATTGCAATATACACGGGTTGTCTATGGTTTTTACCGGAATCCGGCACTTTAAACACTAAAAAAGCGGAGGAGACAAAATATGGGCCTATTTTCCTTTTTAACTCAGGAAATCGCCATTGACTTAGGAACGGCTAACACAATTATCATATTTAATGACAAAATCGTTGTGGACGAGCCTTCCATTGTCGCAATTGATGTTGCAACAGGCAAGCTGTTTGCACTCGGTGATAAAGCCAGGCAAATGTCTGGAAAGACACACGATAACATTAAAGTTATCAGGCCATTGCGGGATGGGGTTATTGCCGACTTCAACGCGGCTGAACTGATGATCAGGGGTATGATTAAGATGATCCCCGCCAAATCAAAGTTTGGTGCGCAATCAATGCGGATGATTGTTAGTATTCCCTCGGGCAGCACCGAAGTTGAAATACGTGCCGTAAGGGATTCATCAGAGCATGCCGGCGGACGTGAGGTTTACATGATTTATGAACCAATGGCTGCAGCGCTTGGGATTGGTCTCGATGTTCTTGCACCCGAAGGTAATATGGTTGTCGATATTGGCGGCGGTACTACTGAGATTGCCGTTATAGCCCTGGGTGTCATCAGCATAATATAAAAATCGGAGAGAAAACCGCAGAAGATATCAAGATCAATGTTGGTGCCGCACTTCCATTGCTGGCTAATCCTCCGCAGGATTACGTTGTTCGCGGACCGAATCAGATGACCGCACTTCCGATAGAAATACCTGTCTCATACAGCGAACTGGCTCATGCATTGGATAAATCATTGTCGAAGGTGGAAACAGCCATTCTGAGTGTGCTGGAACGCACTCCTCCGGAATTGTATGCCGATATTGTAAACAACGGGGTTTATCTCGCCGGTGGCGGTGCCTTGCTGAAAGGCCTCGATAAGCGACTGACGGATAAAATGAATATTACTTTCCATGTGGCCGATGATCCGCTTCATTGTGTCGCCCGCGGTACTGGTATGGCACTAAAGAACATACACCGTTTTCCGTTCCTGATGAGATAGCACGATGAACGATGCAAAATCTCCTTCGACTCATAATCCGGTTTAGTTTCCAGATTATTTTCGTAATTCTGGAGGTTATTGCCCTTACCATGGTTTTTCAAAGAAACCCATTGCCTCATGCAAGGTTCTTTCAATTGTCGCAGGACATTAACGGATTCTTTTATACTCAGACCAATCGTTTTATCCTGTTTTTCCACTTGACTGATGAGAACTCGATCCTGGTTACAGAAAACGCACGATTGAAAAATGAACTTGTCCGCCGGCCGGTTAAGTTTTCCGTCCGCGACTCAATCGCCCCCTCTCAACCCGGATACGTTTTTGATTATATACCGGCTCAGGTAGTTAATAACTCAATCAATAAGCAAAACAACTATATCACACTGAATGTGGGTTATGCCCAGGGCGTAAGGCAGGATATGGGTGTTGTCGGGCCCGATGGAATTGTAGGTGTGGTTCGCAATGTGTCAGCTAATTTCTCAACTGTTATTTCGGTATTAAATTCCAAATTCAAGGGAAGTGTCAAACTGAAAAGAAATGACTATTTCGGAACCCTTAGCTGGCCAGGCGATAACTATCGTGAGGCCATTGTCACTGAGGTGCCCGGACATGCACCTGTTTATATAGGAGATACCATTACCACAAGCGGTTTCTCGACGATTTTCCCGCCAGGCGAAATGGTCGGGGTTGTTATGAAAGTGGACCGAACGCCGGCAGGAAGTTTTATTGAACTCAAGGTATCACTAAATCAGAACTTTAAAAAACTGACCAGG
>JAPLDV010000867.1 GCA_026391235.1 Bacteroidia bacterium
TTGCTTTTCCCAACGGATTGAAACCCGTTTCAGATGCCGTCCATAAAGTAGGTGCAAAATTTATCCTGTGGTTCGAGCCCGAACGTATTGTCGAGGGGACCCAGTTTGCCGGTCTGGATCCCGATTTTATGATCAGGATACCGGATACGGTTAAAAATCCCGAAATCGGATCATTCATCAGTAACATGTACCTGTTTGATTTAGGGAATCCCGTAGCTTGCAAATGGCTGACCGATTACATTTCCGGCCTGATCCGGGAAAACGGGGTGGATTACTACCGGCAGGACATGAACTTTGATCCGCTCCCCTATTGGACATACCATGACAAACCCGGCAGGGTCGGGATTTCTGAAATCAGGTACATTGAAGGATTGTATGCATACTGGGACGGACTTCTGGCAAATTTCCCCAACCTGATCATCGACAACTGTGCAGGCGGCGGGCGGCGTCTTGACCTTGAAACCATCTCGCGGAGTTCACCGTTATGGCGGACCGACTATAATCCTGGGGAGCCCAATGGTTATCAATGCCATACATACGGGCTGAATTTTTATCTGCCGCTTAACGGGACTTGTAATTTAAACCCTGCCCCCTATGAATTCCGGTCCAGTATGAGCACTGCCATGGTCACCACCTGGGACCTTGAGCGATCTGCCTATCCGCTGTTATACTATCAGAAAGTGATGGCGGATTTCAAAAGGCTGAGGCCTTACTATTACGGGGATTTCTATCCGCTGACTACTGGCAGGAATATAACATCCGACAGCATCTGGTTAGCCTATCAGATGAACCGGCCCGAACCCGGTGACGGCATCATTATGGCCTTCCGGAGGCCCGACTGCCCGGTCGAGGCAATCCATGTGAAAGTAAAGGGCCTTGATCCTGCAAAAACGTATGAATTGTTTTATGAGGATGAAAATATCCGGTTAACTAAATCCGGAAAGGAATTAATGGGGAATCTTGATTTAGTCCTTAAAGAAAAACCGAAATCGTTATTAATCAACTATAAAAAAATCAATTAAAATGATAAAAAAGATTATTTATTTTTTATTTATATCAATTTTAATTGTTTCCGGCTGTAAAAAGGATACCTGTTCCTGCGGCTATGTGAAAATCGAATACGGAACCTCTTTCGGTGAATGCATGGGATATTGCAAGCGTGATATTTCCATCACTTCGGATAAAATTGTATTTACAAAATCGGGATGGGATAATTCTGTCAAAACCAAACACTGTGATCAGGATATTGCCGATGATGATTTTTCTGATTTGACCGGAAAAATCGACCTGCAGGATTTCAAGGATCTTGATGAGGTGATCGGTTGTCCGGACTGTGCCGACGGAGGAGCCGAATGGATCCGCATCGTCACCCCTGACTCTGATAAAAAAGTGACCTTTGAGTATGGCAATGAGCCGGATGAAGTCAAGGCTTTTATTGAAATATTGAGGAATTACTTAAAAGGATTTGAAAATTGTGATTAGGGAAATTGATTAATTAACTCTGCATAAAAACTTTGCGTTCTCTGCGGTTAAATCTTTTTTACCGCAGAGGCCGCAAAGAATTCGCAGAGGACCGCAAAGAAGGATTTAAATGAATGAACTATGAATAACTGGGAGAATAAGATCAGTCACCCCCATCAGATCGGGGGTATCGAAACATCAGTTTTGGACAACGGCACAGGACGTGGCGTGCGCATAGCCTGGATCAACACCGGGTCGGGACTGCGATATAAAGTGGTCATTGATAGGGGTCTGGACATTGCCGAAGCCTTTTATAACCAGCACGGACTCGCCTGGATTAGTCGTGCCGGAATCCGGCCACCGGAACAGGCAGCCATGGTTGGACTTGAATGGTTGCAGAACTTTGGCGGAGGTTTGGTGACCACCTGCGGAATCAGCCATATGGGCGCTCCGGACTCAGATGAACACGGTGATCGAGGCTTGCACGGCAGGATCAGTAATATTCCTGCCGAGATCATTTCCATCAAACAGCCGGATCCTCAGGGCGGGCAGCTGGATTTCAGTATCTCAGGCATCGTTCGTGAATCAAGGGTTTTCGGACCTCATCTTGAACTGGAGCGTACGATTTCCGGTACCCTCGGGGTGCCGGAAATTCGAATAAATGACCGGGTAATTAACCGTGGAAACAGTCCGGCTCCGCATATGATTCTGTATCACTGCAATATGGGCTGGCCTTTGATCGATGAGGGAACCAAACTGAACTGGAACGGCAAATGGAAATCACGCGGCAAGAAAGCGGATGACGAAATTTTTCATGAAGGTGGAAATTTCAGCGAATGTCCGCAACCCTTGGATTCTCACCGGAATAGCGGCGAAGCCTGTGCATTTATCGATCCGGATCCGGATGAATCAGGCTATTGCCATTGCAGTGCCTATAATCCAATCCTCGGGATGGGTTTGGAGATCAGGTTCCGCAAAGATCAGCTTCCCCGCCTGATCAACTGGCAGCATTGGGGCAAAGGCGAATATGTAACTGCACTTGAGCCTTCCACCAACCTTACCGAAGGGCAGAGTTATGCAAGAAAGGAAGGAACCCTCATCATCGTCGATCCCGGAGAAAGCAGGGAGTATGAACTGCGGCTGAAGATATGCTGATTGATTGATATGCTGATTTTTAGCTGGGTGGCCTTTATCGATTGCCACTGGTTTAGGTTTGCGGAGAGGCAATAATGGATTCTGTTATCATTAACTGCATAAAAACTTCAAGCAGATTTTTAGAGGAAATACAGTCTGGAATACTTTTGGTTTCAAGGATTTATTAAATTTGGAAAGCGATCTGCGAAATTGGATTTTGAACAAAAACTTACACTGTTATGAAGGTAACATCAGTGCTCATTCTTGCCTCATTTGCATTACTTTCTGCAAATGCGCAATCTCAGGTTTCTGAAAAGGAATCTGTTTTGAAAACAGCTGAAGCTCAAATCAATATGTTTATTAAAGATTTGCCTGATGAAGGGCTGGCTGATTACGGGTTTTTAAACAGGAAGGAATTCGAAAAAGTTAGTTTCGGAGCGCCGATCCCGGTTTATACCCTGAAAGATTCAACAGTGGTTTTTACATCAACCTGGCGGGTGCCGGTGGTAATCGACAAGGAATACCGTTCATTGCTGACTGTTATCAGGGAAAACGGGATTTTCAAGGCGGTTGATTTTGGTGCCACCGAATTGGCTAAAGCTTA
>JAPLDV010000373.1 GCA_026391235.1 Bacteroidia bacterium
CTGCGAATTTCAATTCCTCCATAAGATCAAATATTATTCCCTTGAGTTCCTTTTCTTTGCGGCTTGTGCCGACTGTAACCGTTTTAGCCTGATGGCGTATCGCATCTATGGGTCTCGTCAGTTCATCAATTGCCCGGCCCAAGGTAATATCCAGAAGATCAAGCGGAGAGGCAAAATCTTCATCAGTCTTAAATTCATGGCGAAAATCTTCCAGCGGTAATTTCCCCGCGGCGTATTTCGCCAAAAGCACTATATCCGAAATTGTCCTGACACCCAGCAAATTGAATGCCCCATCATTGCGGGAATGATTGAAATTGTGATAAAACTCATTAACCATGTGGCGAAACTGAGCATCGGCAATTCTCTCATAAAGAGAATAATTCATTTTTACCTGACGGGACATGGCCAGATTCAAGTCGTTTCTGAATTCCCTAAAGATACGTGCTTCTTCATCTATGGCGCAGGCGGCGTAATATCCCCACAAATGCCCCGCCATGGTATTGAGAATCACTGGCAGCGGCATGGCTGCCACCGGGAGAGAAATTACAGCATCGGCAATCTTATCGAAACGATCATCACCTTCATCGGCAAAAACAATGACTGCGGCCTTATGCGCTTTAAATATAGCCACATCCTTGGCGATATCTTCTGCGACTGCGCCAGGACTGCCGGCGGCGCAAACCAGAATCAAAGGTTCCGCCGATAGATCAATGTGCTTTTTATTTTCAATAATATCGGAGGAAATGGTTTTGTAACATAATTCGCTTAGTTTGATTCGAATCTCATCAGCCGCCGCTTTGTTGGGCCCGCTGCCCACTATCGCCCAGAATTTCTTCGCGGGGGCTTTTTTCACACAGGCGGAAATTTGATCCCTTCTGGCAAAAACCCGCTCCATCAGTTGCGGCGTTCCTTCCAAATTACGCAATTCTGCTGTGATGTAATCATCCCTGCGGGTGCCTAAAAGCTGAGCAAAGAAAAGTGCCAAAACATGGCCGGCAATTATTTGTGAATAAAAGGCTTTGGTGGAAGCAACCGACATTTCAATATCGCGTCCATCACTCGTGTAAAATACTCCGTGCGATTTAGCAGTGATATCCGATTGCCTCCGATTGACGATGGAAATGATAAAAGCGCCGCGCTCTTTGGCCATGGCTACGGCGCGGTTTGTATCTGTTGTTGTTCCTGATTGGGTAATGGGGATCACCAAGGAATCGGATAAATCATCCTTTAAGAAAAATCCGCTTAGTTCGGAAGCCACTTTGCACATTATATTAATATTCTTGTTTTTTAAATAATGTTCCAAAGCGTCAGCCACTGCCGCACCGGCGACAGCCGCCGTTCCATGACCAATGACGATTACATTTTTGATCGTACCGTTTTGAAGTCTTAAACGAACATCTGCAGGAACAATATCCTCACCTAAATTGAAAATGACCTGCGGCAAAGAATTGTCCTTGGTGGTGAGAAGATATTTACCTCGCAGGGTCCTTTTAATCGAAATAGCGGATTCGGAAATTTCCTTGAGAAAGAAGTGGGGATGATCGCCGCGATCAATATCTCGCGTTGTAATTTCCGCTTTCTGTAAATTACTATCCTTCAAATTAATTTTGGTGCCATCGTAATAGCAACCTCTTGCTCCTTCCAGTCCTCCCGATGAGGCTTGATCTAAGATAAATATTTGTCCCGCTGCTTTGCTTTCACCACTTGCGGCTTCTTCACCATTCATTTTGATAAAACGGGGCATCACTTCCACCAACCCATAGAGTTCCGAAGAAAACATGTATTGATCAGAACTGATCCCTACATAAATGGACTGGCCACTGCCTTTGAGCGCTAGAAACATTTTTCCTGGTTCCAGATCACTGGTCATCGCTATAGCATGAGAACCTTCAAAATCATTCACGGCCAAGCGAAACGATTCAGTAAGATCTTTACCGGCTTTCAGATATTTCTCGATTTGCAGGGGAATAATTTTTGTATCAGTTGTGACTTCCGGAGCAATCAGTTCCTTATCTGCCGAAAGCCCAGCTCGTAATGCCGGGTAGTTGTCAATATCGCCATTTAAAACAACATTAATATGCGCTACGGATTTTGGATCACGGGTATGAACCCCAGAGCAAGCCATGGGCCCTAGTTCTGCCCCAAGAGGCTGGGCATCATACCCTCCGCTTGTAGCGGGATTGTTCGACTTACAAATTTCAATACACTTCGTTTTTGAAATTTGAGTCTCACAATAAAAAGGAAAATGTGGATTTTTTTGATCAAGTTTATAATTATTGACAGGATGACAATTTTCCTCCGTAATCGAACCGACAGAAGCCCAGCGTGTATGAGTGAGCGCTGTTTCGCATGCCGCATCCATTTGGGCAAAACATTGAAAAATCTGATCATTTTTAATTATTTGTCTTAAATCCCTGACATTGCGCCCCAGTTCGCCGACAATGGAAAATGTTTTGTAGGTAAAAGTTACGGTTGTTCTTTTTTCAGCAGCGGAAAATACATGAGGCGCAATCCCGATCGAGCCGTTGACAATATCTCCCTCCTGTGACCGCATTGAATAATCTTCGTATAAGCCTTTTTCCTTCAGCTTAAGCAGGATGCCTTCCACATCCTTTTCTTTTTTCAGTGTAAAGACAATTTGCAGTCCCGCGGAATCTCTGCCCCGAACTTCCAAACGGTCCAGTGCATTGAGCAATAAATTAATTTGCCGATATTTTTTGAAGGCCGCGGGATTGAGCGCTATTATTTTTTTCGCGTCGGAAAGATCGAGAATTTTTGCGAAATTAGCCAGGAT
>JAPLDV010000696.1 GCA_026391235.1 Bacteroidia bacterium
TTCCCGTCCAGATGAAGAACCTGAGCGTCTACGCGAAGAAAATACGTCTTATCTGCGCAGTCAAGGATGCAAATGGAAATTTTCTCACGGAGAATATGTCGGGCCCCAACTACGGAAATGATCGTGCCGCAATTGATGCCAAGGGCGGTTTTTCCGGAACGCTGACTTATGCCTTTAAGCTGACTAATCCTACCGAGGCTTCCAAAGCAAAAACATATTTGTGCACTATCCAGCCGGAAGATCAATTTATGACGAGCCACAACTTCGTGGATTGCAACTCGGATACGGCTTTTTATTGTCTCAAACCGGGGACTCCGAGAACGCTGGAAATTCAAGGCACGATTCAGTAATAAAAGAGTCTGCTGGAATATAATTAGTTCAGCCATGCAAAAAAATATCTTATCAATAAATTCAATAGGAGGACAATCATGAAGACATCCAACCTTTTATCGTATGCAACTTTTTTTCTGGTACTTGTTTTTTCGACGACTATTTTTGCCGCCGATGCAACATCAGGCAAACAGGGCTCTCGAAAAACATCTACCGCAGTCACACCGGCAACCTTGAACACGATTGGCAAACTCCCGTCCCTGATAAAAATTAATCCTACCGATATCGCCATGATTACAACCCTTGCCAATGCCAATATCGATAACAATATGGAAAAAGCCAAGTCGGCAGGGAAAAACATAAGTTCGGCCAGCGCTTATATGGTCGAGCTGCTATCGAATATTGAGCAGGACATTTCCAACTATCGAAACAAGGTGAACGAATGCAAAAATAAAAATTATACCACGCAAGACCAGAAGGATGCACATTGCACTGATGACATGACGGTCGCTCAATGTAGCCAAGCTCTTTTTAATATGTGCAAAACGAAAGAGCATTCCGCTATTCTACAAGATACATTTAAAATGATTGGCCTTATAAATAATAGATTGAAAAATAATACAAGTGACTTGGAACAAAGCGTTCGTTCTATTGAAACGGGATATAATTGGTGAAAAAAGCGGAATATCAACTCTCCGCGTTGTTCCTATATGGAGTCAGGCAACAAGGGCGTGCCTTGTAGGTAAACATATCATCGAATAGCGAAGAAGCGGAAAAGGAGGAACATATGAGAATCTGGCCCCGTGTGATTATTTTATTTCTTGTTTCTATGACGATGATCGCGGCCGTCGGCTATGGCCAAGACATGGGAAAAACGTCCCGGAGCTCTGCACTCAATACCGCGGCTGTTCAGGCCATCAACGAGATTGGCTCCGACCTCGAAAAGTTAAATGAGAGCCATCAGAACCTGATCAAGGCCGTTGGCGAACTCGATAGTCTCTATGCGAAGCTCGCCAGGAAAATACAGGAAGTTTCACGGCTCGCCGCGGACGCGAAAAAATCTCAAAGCGGTAAAATGAGCGATCTTTTCAAGGCTGTTGGTGAAATGTCAGAGATGCAGATGAGCTTCAATTTGCAATATCTCATGCTTCAGAACAAAATATCCCAGGAAAACCGGCAGTTCAGCATGGTGAGCACCATCATGAAAAATAAGCACGACACG
>JAPLDV010000443.1 GCA_026391235.1 Bacteroidia bacterium
GCGCAAAAGATCATTCCCTTCCCGGGTGCGCTCACCTACACCGGCAAAAACAGATAAACCGGAATAGGCTTTTGCGATATTGTTGATCAATTCAAGGATCAAAACGGTTTTACCCACGCCGGCACCTCCAAACAGACCAATTTTGCCGCCTTTTGAATATGGCTCTATAAGGTCGATCACTTTGATGCCTGTAAACAACACCTGGTTTTCGGTACTAAGATCCTGATATTTTGGGGGTTCCCGATGAATAGGATATCCTGCCGAACCATCCATGGCACCCAACCCATCAATCGGTAAACCAGTAACGTTCAATAAACGGCCTCTAACCTGGTCTCCTACGGGGATGCGGATTGGGCTTCCTGTTGCCCTCACTTCCATGTCACGTGCCAGGCCATCGGTAGAATCCATCGCGATTGTCCGGACCGTGTTTTCGCCGATATGTTGCTCACATTCAACAATAAGCTTAGTCCCATCTTCACGTGAAATCTCAAGAGCTTCATAAATATCAGGCAAAGATGTTCCACCGCTGGCAAATTCCACATCCACTACCGGTCCGATTACCTGTAATACTTTCCCTTTATTCTCAACCATTGCTGCAGGTTTTTTTGAAATTTAAAATTATGCTATTTATCTAATCCGATACATAAGATTCCGGGTAAACTTTTCCAGTTCAACCTTTCGGGCAAGAGCAACTGGTATCTCTCTAAGAATTACCAGTGCTTTGTTGGAATATTCATGAACCTTTTCAATAATCTCTTGATCAACACCAAGATCCTTAAAGACTTTCTTGATGGTAGCTATTTTCTCTTCCGGGTCGAAATCCTCCGAGTCAAAATACTTTTTCAGAAGTTCAGCTTGTTCCGGATTGGCAAGTTCCCTGGCTTTAATCAGCAGATAGGTTTTTTTATTGGCCAGGATATCCCCGCCGATATTTTTCCCGAAAGTAACAGGATTGCCAAAAGTATCGAGATAGTCATCCTGGAGCTGAAATGCCATACCGATCATATTACCAAGGTCATAAACACGTGAAGCCCAGTGTGGGTCAGCACCGCCGATCAAAGCACCGATCTGGAGGCTGCCGGCAATTAATACCGCAGTTTTCAACCGGATCATGTTCAGATAATCGGCCACACTTACTTCCTGAAGCCGCTCGAAGTTCAGGTCATATTGCTGCCCCTCGCAAACCTGCAAGGCTGTGGCGTTGAATACCCGCAGCACATCCGGAAGAATCTCCTTTTCACAGGATGCTATGAAAATATTCGACTGGATAGCCAAAGCATCACCTGACAGGATCGCTCTGTTAATATCCCATTTGATATGCACGGTAGGAAGATTCCTGCGCATAAAGGCCTGGTCCATAATATCATCATGAAGAAGTGTGAAATTATGGAACATTTCAATTCCCAAAGCTGGAAGAGCTGCCCGCTTCACATCGTCGTTAAACAGCTGACAACCCATAAGTACAAACACCGGCCGTAGCCGCTTACCACCATTGGAAAGTGCATACCACATCGGTTCATATAACTCACGGGGTTCCAGAATCCGGTATTGCGTCCGGATCTCCTCATCAATAATCAGTTGCAGATCATTAATATCTTTCATACCCCTTGCTTCAGCATTTTCAACCGTTTCCTCTCTTTATCCCATTGAATACCTCTCAGGAGTAACGAAGGAACCAGCAAATAATTGGAAATCACAGCAATCAATAGCGTAATGCTGATCAGGAAACCCATAGCCTTGGTACCGCCAAATTCCGATACCACAAAGATTCCGAAGCCAATAAACAATACTGAAACCGTATAAATGATGCTCACTCCCACTTCTTTCAGAGTATTAATTACCGCCATTTCCGGATCAATTCCGCGGTACGACAGGTGCTGCCGATATTTTGAGAGGAAATGAATTGCCGTATCAACCGCAATTCCATAGGTTACACTAAACACTAATATGGTTGAGGGCTTGATCGAAATGTTGCAATATCCCATGAGTCCACCGGTGAAGAGTAACGGGAGCAGGTTTCCAAAAACGGAAACTAAAATCATTCGCGGACTACGGTACATATAGGCCATAAAAAAGGCAATGAGCAGAATGGCCAGTACAAGACTCTTTATCAGATGCTTCACCAGGTACTCCGTTCCAAGGGTATATTTCAGACACGAACCGGTAAGGATCGTTTTGTACTGACCGGGTGGGAAAAGGGTATCAAGTTTTGCCTGAAGGCTGTTCTGTATTTCAACCAGTTTGTTTGTACCCACATCTGCGATACGGAAATTGATACGCATAATCTGATTGGTTGAATCGATAAATGAGTTGACTATTTTATTCCCCTTTATGGCGCCTGAAAGATATGGCATCAGAAATGTCCTCTCCTGTGTACCGGGTAAACGGTAATACTTTTCGGCTCCGTTATAATAAGCCTGAGTAGCAACTTTCATCCCGTCGACCAGGCTGAATGACCGTCCCAGATCAGGATAATGCAATGCATATTCCTGAAGACTCTCCACCTTCCTTAAAAAGGACAAACCAAAAACACCATTTTGCTTTTTAGTGTCTATGACAACCTCAAGGGGTAAAACTCCTTTGATAGTATTCTCGAAAAACTTTTGATCCTTGTACAATTGATTTTTTTTAGGAATATCATCCAATATGTACCCGGTTGATTTCATCTTGGTGATTCCAAAAATAGCAACCGACATGATCACGAAAACCGAAAAATAAATCCACTTCCTTTTAAAGCTGACGAGATAAACCAGTTGACCGGTAATGTGTTTGACGATTCGGTTATCAAGGTGGCGGATATGCTTTTTCGATGGCAAAGGAAGAAAGGAAAAGATAATAGGAACCAAAAACAGGCAAAGCAGACATAATACCATAATATTCACTGAAGCCACGAGCCCGAAAGTACGAAGCATCTCATTGTTTATAGTTATGAATGTGGCAAAACCGACTGCTGTTGTGAGGTTGGCCATAAATATCTCTGCTCCAACCTTTTGAATAACTCTTTGGAGCGCTTTTACCTTATTCTGGTGATGACGGTATTCGCCATGATATTTATTCAGCAGGAAAATAGTATTCGGTATCCCGATGACAATGAGCAAGGCAGGTATCATACCTGTCAATACTGTGATCCTCGCTCCCATCAATGACATCATGCCCATAGCCCAGATTGCGCCAACAGAAACTATCAGCATGGAAAAAAAGACAGCTCTTGCCGATCTGAAAAAAAATAAAAGGATGAGGGTAGTTGCGAGAGCAGCTAGGATCAGAAACGTAATAAATTCGCCCTTTACTACTTCCGAAATTGTTGTTCTGACATATGGAAGACCGGAAAAGTGAATTTGAAGATTATTCTCTTTACCGAATTGCAGGGCAAGAGCCTTCATGTTACGGACAATGTATATCCGATCTTTTGTATTGATCTGTTTATCCGCAACGTTCATCACCATCAGGTAGGTATGGGTTGAATCCGAATAAACCAGGTCGCGGTAAATAGGCAGCTCCCTGAAATCCTTTACGAGGCTGTCAAGCTGGTTCTGTGAATCAATTTTTTCAGGAAATATAGGATAGATGTCAAAAACTTTTGCCATCTCATTTTTTCGAATATTGATCGCTTCGTAAACAGATAATACACTGCTGATTCCCTTGATATCCCTGATCGATTTTTTTAATTTGTTGAAGGAATTGAACTTGTCAACAGTAAAGAAATCGGGATCCTGAAAGCCCAAGAGGATTAGTCCCCCTTCCTCGCCAAATACTTTATTAAACTCAATTAGTTTAATCGAAACACTGTCCGTTTCGGGCAGCATCCCGGAATAACCATAATCGATTTCAAGTTTTGGAAGTTGCCAGATCATAAACAGGGTGACCACGCCAATAAAAATGACAATGCTCATCCTGTTTCTTAATACTTTACCTGCAACCTTTGCCCAAAACATATTTTTGATTATTTGACAGCCCTGATCCCCAACTCAGTCAGTTTTTGCTGAAGCAGTTCCGGATTTCTTGGTTTAGCAAGTACAGTCCTTTTTCTATCGATGAGGATCATCGTAGGTGTGGCCCTGATGCCATAATCGTAAGCGATTGAACAATCCCAGCCTTTCAATTCACTATAGTTTATCCAGGAATATCCATTTTTCTGTATCATATCCTCCCAATCTTTTTTCTTTTGGTCAACGGAAATGGCAATGATCTCAAGATCCTTCCGTGCATATCTGTCATAGAGTTTCAGCAACTTCGGCAGCATGTCGTTGCAATGGGGGCACCAGCTTGCCCAGAATACCACCAAAATATACCGCGAAGGAATTTCCGACATAACCAGAGCACCCTTTGGGTCCCTGGGAATTACAATTTCCGGGACTTGTTTTCCCGGGGCAGTTTTCCGGTAAGATTCAACAATCTCTTTGAACTCCCCCTTTTTCTTTTCATCTGTACAGGAAGCCTGTGCAAGGTAGAACTCAGTCAGATAAGTGAAAAATTCATCGTATTCCGTACTCTCCGCCCATTGTGCAACATCTTCCAAAAGAAATTGAAATAGCACGTCATTGACTGCAGCTGCCGACATGAGCTTGTCCAAACCCTTTTTCATAGCAGCTTCCAGGTTTTCAGGGCTATAGGCTCGCTGGTACAGGCTAAAAAAAGTTCTTGCTTTATTAACCAGGCCCGGACTGTACATTTGGTTGGTATCGGCAAAGCTTATATTATCCCAGAAATGGTCGAGGACATATTTCAGTTCATCTTTCGGCTCAATTCCTGCCGGGACCTTTGGCGACATTTCCAACCTGAGAAATCCGGCCACATAGGTACTGGGATATTTTTCCACTATCTCGCGGGTGATCTTTTCCGGATCGCTTGCCCGTACTTTTTGCAACTCCCTCATTATCTGCTGCTGAAACGGATCCATGGCAGGATAAAGTAATGTTAATCTCTGCAGCAGTTCACCCTTTCGCTGAATATCGAGAAAAAAGTGCATGTACGAAAGAAGCAGCTGGTTTTCTTTCGATTCGATAATTTTCAGGCTATCGATGATGGAAGAGAAGTGCGTTCTCATCCGGATTTGTTCTTTATTAAAAATGATGTCCCAGAATTGCTGGGGGCCAACGATTATTCGGTACATACCGGGGTGGGCATTTGCCGGCAGGGTAAAGGTAAAATTGCCCTCAGCCGATACCTTTGTGGAATCCAGCATATTTCGGTTAATACCCAAATAATCAAAAAGATAAGCCTTTTTCGTAGGCATAGAATCCACCTTAACCTGAATGGAATACTGAGCCGGTAAGCTGATCTGACTACTGATAAAAAGAAGGATAATAAAGGCCCTTTTCATATCGCTCCTGATTTATAATTTCAGAGACTCCGCTCCGGCCACAATTTCGATCAGTTCATTGGTGATAGCTGCCTGCCGTGCCTTATTATAATCAAGTGTCAGGTTCCGGATCATATCGGTGGCATTATCGGTGGCCTGGTGCATGGCTGTCATGCGGGCGCCGTGTTCCGAAGCGACAGAATCCAGTAAGGCTTTATATAACTGCACTTTAAGAGCTTCCGGAATCAATGTTTTTACCAGATATTCCAGATCGGGTTCAAAAATAAAAAACGGCTGGGCATTTAAACCCTCGGTGCCATCAAACGACTCGACGGGCAAAAACCGCTCGATTGTGAGGGTTTGCGAGGCTGCATTTTTAAACTGGTTGTATATCAAATCGATACGATCATACTTGTTTTCCGTGAACTGTTGCATGAAGGATTCAGCAATGGTTTCGGTTTTAACAAAGGCAGGTTTATCAATCAATTCATTCAGATATGGCCAAATTCCCCAGCCCTTGCTTTTAAGGATTTCTCCACCTTTTTTACCGATAAAGATCAGATCGACATTCCCTTTTTCCTTTTGAACGGCATATTGCCTATTCACCAATTCGATGGCAGCCTTTGCAATATTGGCATTAAAACCTCCGCAGAGTCCGCGGTTAGCCGTGATCACCACAATGAGCACCTTTTCGGGATCCCTGAGGTCAGTGAGTGGACTGATATTTTTATCGTTGATTGCCCCGCTGACCTGGCGTATCACTTCATGCAGCCGCAAAGCATAAGGCCGGATCTGAGTAATTGCATCCTGGGCCTTTTTCAGTTTGGCTGCAGATACCATTTTCATGGCACTGGTAATCTGCCTGGTCGATTTGACAGAAGTGATCCTTTGCCTTATTGCTTTTAAATTCGCCATCCGGATTTGAAATCTTTATTTCCTGTATTTAGCGGTCATTTCTGAAACAACGCGGGTAAGAATGCTTTCGGACTTATCAGTGATCTGGCCCTTACTAAGTTCATCCATAATTTCCGGGTATTTCATCTTAACATATTCCAGAAATTCTGATTCAAATTCGCGGATTTTCCTGACAGGGACATCGAACAACAAACCTTTGGTACCACAAAACAAGATAGCTACCTGTTCTTCAACCGAATATGGATTGTGAAGATTTTGCTTAAGAATTTCAACGTTACGGGCACCTTTTCCCAGTACATTCAGGGTTGCTGAATCGAGGTCAGATCCGAATTTCGAGAATGCTTCCAGCTCGCGGTACTGGGCCTGGTCGAGTTTCAGAGAACCGGCAACTTTCTTCATGGATTTGATCTGAGCGTCACCTCCAACCCTCGACACCGAGATCCCGACGTTGATAGCGGGCCGGATTCCAGAGTTGAACAATCCGGATTCGAGGAATATCTGGCCATCGGTAATGGAGATTACGTTGGTCGGAATATAGGCCGACACGTCGCCGGCCTGAGTTTCAATAATCGGCAGGGCGGTGAGTGAGCCTCCTCCTTTGACCATTGGCCTGAGAACCTCAGGCAGGTCATTCATTTTTGCTGCCACCTCGTCGATGTTGATAATCTTGGCGGCTCTTTCCAACAGCCTGGAGTGGAGATAAAAAACATCCCCCGGATAGGCCTCGCGGCCCGGCGGGCGACGGAGAAGAAGGGAAACTTCGCGGTAGGCAACGGCCTGTTTCGACAAATCGTCATATACAATCAGCGCATCCCGGCCCGAATCGCGAAAAAATTCCCCAATGGCGGCTCCAGCAAAAGGAGCGTAGAACTGAAGGGCAGCCGGGTCGCTAGCTGTAGCCATCACGATCACGGTATAAGGCATAGCCCCGTGTTCTTCTAAAGTTTTGGCTATCTGGGCAACGGTTGAGCCTTTCTGGCCGATGGCTACATAAATACAATAAACCGGTTTCCCCTGTTCGTAAAATTGACGCTGATTGATGATGGTATCAACCGCAATGGCTGTTTTACCTGTCTGGCGGTCACCGATGATCAGTTCGCGCTGACCGCGTCCGATGGGGATCATGGCATCGATGGCCTTGATGCCGGTCTGGAGCGGCTGGTTCACACGCTGACGGAAAATAACGCCCGGAGCCTTCCGCTCCAGTGGCAGGTCGATCAGTGTCCCGGTAATCGGTCCCTTGCCATCCAAAGGATCGCCGATGGTGTTTATTACCCGGCCTAAAAGCCCTTCACCAACCCGTATGGAGGCAATCCTTCGCGTCCGTTTTACATGGCTGCCTTCGCCAATACCTACTGAAGGGCCTAACAGAACGGTACCAACATTATCTTCCTCCAGGTTAAGGACAATGCCCATAACTCCATTGTCGAATTCAACCAACTCGTTGCTCTGGACATTGGAAAGGCCGTAAATACGGGCAATTCCGTCTCCTACCTGCAAAACAGTTCCAACTTCCTCGAAGCTCGCATCGAGTTTCAAACCTTCCAGTTGCTGCCTTAAAATCTGCGAAATTTCCGACGGTTTAATGCTTGCCATGATCCATTATTTCTTTGATTCTCTTAATTCTTGCCTTATTCTTTTCAATTTCGACAGCACACTCGCATCGAGCTGCTGGTCCTCGAGAGTCAGAATAAATCCACCGATTAAGGCTTCATTGGTTTCTGTTTTCATTTCAATCTTTCTGTGGCTCGATTCTTCCAATCGCATTTTCAACCCATCCAGAAATTTAACGTCTACCGGAATAGCCGATTCTACCTTTGCATCCATTATTCCCTGATCTCCCTTGAACAACTCCATGAACATCCGGCAGGTGGAAGAAAGATTACCTTCGCGCCGGTGGTGGATCAGAAGCTGCAAAAATTCCAGGGTGATCGGTTCAACCAATCCGGACAAGGCACTCTTAACCATCCTGGCCTTTTCTGAGCTTATGATAACCGGGCTTTCCAGGAGCCATTTGAACTCAGGTGAATCTGCGAGCAATCCGGTAATTTTAGAAAGATCCTGCTTTACTTTCTCAACCTGGTTCCGCTCTTTTACCAGAAGAAAAAGAGCTCTTGCATATCTGGATGCTAAACGGCTATCATTCATATAACTAATTAAATTTCAAGTCGCTGAGCTGTTCCTTAATCAGTTTCTCCTGCTGGGTACGGTCGGCAAGTTCCCTTTTCAGTATTTTTTCGGCAATGTCCACTGATAGTGAGGCAACCTGCTGCCTGATTTCGTTAATAGCGGCCAGTTTTTCACTTTCTATCTCTTGCCGGGCATGTTCAAAAACTTTGGTAGTTTCCTGAACGGCTTCATCCCTTGCTTTGCTGATCACTTGCTCCCTGATTTGCCTAGCTTCGGAAATCAACAGGTCGCGCTCGGCATGGGCCTCCTGAAGCATCTTTTCATGATCGGATTTCAGGCGTGATAGCCTCTCCCTGGCTTCAATGGCGGACTGAAGGGCTTTTTCGATTGATTGATCACGCTCCTTCAGCATTTTAAGAACTGGCCCCCAGGCAAATTTCCGCAGAATAAAAAACACGACGGAAAAAGCCAGAACCATCCAGAAAATCGTTCCGTAATCCGGTGATACTAGTCCCATACTCTTAATTTTAATACGGCTTCAGTCCGGTCAACCCGGGATGCAGCCTTATTTTACAAGAAACACAATCAATAAACAGACGATCATGGCGAAGAAACAAGCTCCTTCAATCAGAGCAGCGGCAACAATCATATTCGTCCTGATGTCTCCAACCGATTCCGGTTGGCGTGCAATTGCTTCCATGGCACCTTTACCAACCTGTCCGATTCCGATACCAGCTCCGACAGCGGCCAATCCGGATCCAATTGCTGCACCCATCGAGGCTATCGGGGCCATTGTTGAAGCTGCAGCCTGCAAAATCAATACTATAAAACTTAACATATCTCTTTAGGTATTTGGTGTTAATAATACTCTTAATGACTTTCCTCCCGGGCCATTCCGAAATAGATAGCCGAGAGAAGGGTGAATACGTAAGCCTGGATAAATGCCACAAGAAGTTCGAGCATGGTCATGAATACATAGAACAAAATTGAAACGATCGATGAACCATAGCCAGCAATCCAGTGGATCTGTCCAAAAATAAAGATCATCACAATGAAACTCAACGCGATAAAATGCCCTGCAAGGATATTGGCGAAGAGTCGAATACACAAAACGAGCGGTTTGGTGAAAACTCCAAGCAGTTCAATAAAAGGCATCAGGGGAATGGGAAACTTCAACCACCAGGGAACTCCGGGAGCATTGAAAATATGCTTCCAGTAATTTCGATTTGAGCTAAAGGTGGTAATCAGAAAGGAAAATATCGCCAGTATGGCAGTAATGGCAATGTTCCCGGTAACATTTGCCCCGCCCGGGGGTATAGGTATCAGGCCCATCAGGTTATTGACCAGGATAAAAAAGAACGCGGTGAGTAGGTAGGGCATGAATTTCTCATAGCGGTGAATGCCTATTGACGGAATGGCAATGTCATCCCTGACAAACAGGATGACTGGTTCGATCAATGACTGGAACCCGCTCGGCGCCTTGCCGGGATTTTTAACATATTTCCTCGCCAAAGGAAGAAACACAAGAAGCAGCAGGATCATACTAACCAGCATGGCGGCGACTGTCTTTGTGATTGACAAGTCGATTGGCAACGGTACCTCCTTGTTAATTGTTCCATCTGCATTCGCCTGAACAATTTTCCCTTCGTGGGGACCTTCCTCTGCCAACAGATAACCTTTGTAAGCTTTCGTACCGTGGTGAAACTTTGAGGAAAAGAATACGGACAGGCCCTTTTCGCGGGTATATAGAATTACCGGAAGCGGAATGCTGATGTGGGTTTCCCCGATTTTCATCACATGCCATTCATGCGCATCCATCACGTGTTCCATGATGAATTTTCCGGCATCAAATTTCACCGGTGCTTCGCTTTGCGCTTTAACCTCTCCCTGGCTTTCCGGATTCCATCCCGACAAGCGGCTGCCGGGTGCCCCCATCAGCAGCAGGATCAACGAAATATACGTCCATCTCTTCATTCCGGTTCGATTTCAGCAAGGGGGCAAATGTATAAAAAAAATTAGCGCTCTGCCTGCTTTCTGGAGTGCCTGTTCAGAGATCTTGACTCAAAAACCATAAACACCAGGTAGATGATAAAGGTTGAGCCCAGGAAAGGTAAAGCATGTTCCTTATGCAATGCCGAATAAATAAACATGAATGCCATAAGAATCAATATCTTCAAGGCCCTATAAATCAAATGGGCTGAATTGAATTTGCTGAATTTCTGGTCCAGCAGACGGGTAAGCACAACCTGGCCGGTAACAGTTACCATCATTATTGTTGCCAGCATAAACGGTAAAACCGGTGGATACTGCCCGGGCAAAAAATAGGCGAAGGCCACCCAACCCAGCCCAACCAGTGAAAGAGTTATCAGGGTTAGTTCAATCCAGTATCTGGTATCAACTTGTTTCATAGTTATATATCCTTTATCAATAAATAGATGGTAATAATCAATCCTCCGACAGAGAAGAGCAAGGTGAACAGTGGAAAACCAATATTTATCCACTTATCGACTTGCCATCCGATAAAAAAAGCGGCCAGAATGACAGTGATCAGTTTTAAAGCCAGGTTGGAATAACGGGCATAATCCCGAAGCATCCGCTTTTCCTTATCCAGCTTATTTGGGGACGATGACTTCTTTCCGTTTTGCATCGGAGTCGGTGTCCATTCGGCAGGTTCCTGTAAATATTGCACCAGGATCGATAGCCAGTTTACGGGTAATGATTTCACCGTTGATCCTGGCGGTAGATTTCAGGCTTACCAGATCGGCAGCATGAATAATACCGGTTATCTGCCCTGAAACCTCAAGTGTCTGGCATATTATATCACCCAAAATATGCCCGGATGCTCCAATCACAACCTTCCCCTTGATTTCCATTTTCCCGTTTAACTGTCCATCGATCCGTATTCCGGAGTTGGATTCAATATCTCCTTTTACCTGAGTTCCGGCGGAGATCAGGTTAATAGCATTGGTTAATTCGATTTCTTTTGTCATATCGCTAAATATTTTCAGGTAAATGTAAAAAAAACCGGCTTATTAACAAAGTTTTAAACAGGATCGTAGGCCCATGTTAAATAAAGTGCTCCCCAGGTAAATCCGCCGCCGAAAGCCGTAAGGATAAGTTGGTCTCCCTTTTTAAGCTGTTTTTCATATTCCCACAAAACCAATGGGATGGTTGCTGTGGTGGTATTGCCGTATTTCTGGATATTCACCATCACGCGGCTTGGATCGAGACCCATCCTTCTGCCAACCGCCTCAATAATACGGAGATTTGCCTGATGGGGAACCAGCCACAATTTGTCGGCCGGGAGATTATGCTTTTCCATCATCTCCACGGAAATATCGGCCATTTTCGAAACAGCCATTTTAAAAACGGGCTGGCCATCCTGAAACAAATAATGTTCCCTGGCATCAACCGTTTCATGCGAAGAAGGTTTTATTGAACCGCCGGCTTTCAGGTACAGGTACTTTCTTCCCGACCCGTCGGTTCGCAGGATATGATCCTGAATTCCATATTCCGTGCTGGGCTCCAACAGGACAACACCGGCAGCGTCACCGAAAAGAGGGCAGGTATTGCGATCCGTATAATCGGTTATAGTTGACATTTTATCGGCACCGATGCACAATATTTTTTTTGCGCTTCCGGTTTCGATAAATTTTGAAGCTACCGCTAGCATATATACAAATCCGGAACAGGCAGCAGCCATATCAAAACTGAAGGCATTTCTGATACCAACCTTATCGCTCACGATGTTTGCCGTGGCGGGAAAAGCCATATCAGGCGTAACCGTGGTGCAAATGACCATGTCGATATCATCGGGACTGATGCCTGTCTTTTTCAGCAGTTTTTTTACTGCCGGAACGGCCATATCAGAAGTTCCCAAACCTGGTTCCTTTAAAATATGCCGTTCTCTGATGCCAGTGCGTGAAACGATCCATTCGTCAGTGGTATCCACCATTTTTTCCAGATCGGCATTGGTCAGAATATCGGGGGGGGTATAGGCCTCAACCCCGGTTATGGCCGCATATATCCTTTGCATTATTCAAATGCTTTTTTTAGTTTAGTAATGAAACCTGACTGAACAAGTTCGAGGTTTTTGATCAGCATATTCTTAATGGCGGTTGGGGTCGACTTACCGTGTCCGATCAAAACAGGTGATCCAATGCCGATGATCGGGATTCCGCCAAAATTCTCATAATTGTACTGCTCAAAGAAAGGATTCGAAAGTTTGAGCTTTTGACTCAGATAATAAACCGATTCAGCCAGTTTTAGCACTACATTACCGATAAATCCCTCGCAAACAACAACATCGGCTTTATCAGCAAATATCTCATTCCCCTCTACATTACCAATAAAATTAAAATCCTGGCTGCCTTTCATTATCTGAAAAGCGGCCTTAGTGAGCAAATTTCCTTTTTCCTCTTCTTCGCCGATATTCAGCAGCCCGACTTTTGGATTGATGACTCCATAAACATGCTCCGAATAGAAAGATCCCATGATTGCGTACTGGTACATGACATCGGGCCTGGCATCCGGATTAAGACCGACGTCGAGCAGCAGGGTATATTCATTTTCTCCCTTGGGAATCGATACGCCAATGCATGGCCGGATAATGCCGGGAATAGATTTGATGGTGAACATTGCACCTGCCATCATGGCTCCTGTATTTCCGGCACTGCAGAATCCATCAAGCTTGCCTTCTGCAAGCATCTGGAATCCAACTCCCATGCTTGAATCCCTTTTCAGTGAGAAAGCTTTAACCGGATGATCTGCCATACCGATAACTTCAGTGGTCGGCACAACAATAAAATTGCCGGGGTCGAAATTCTCCTCCCGGCAAACAGTTTCTATGGCTTGCTTGTCGCCTACCAACACCAGTTCAACATCAGGCGGCATCTCCCTTTTTGCCAGAATAGCCCCTTTTGTTGTTGCTTTGGGAGCATGATCGCCCCCCATGATATCCAGACCGATCTTCATCTGATTTTCTGATCTGATAATAACCTGACTATGCGGTAGCTTCCTTTTCAATAGCCAGTTTACCACGGTAATGTCCGCATTCCGGACAAACACGGTGATACTGGACGGTAGCTCCGCAATTTGAACAGGTAGCCAATTGAGAAGGAGTAGCTTTATAATGAGTTCTCCGCTTATTTCTCCTCTGTTTCGATGTTCTGTGCTTAGGATTTGGCATGACTGTAACTATTTATTTAACACTAAAATTTTTCAGTAAATCGAGCATTCCCGGATCGCAACCAGGATTGTTTCGAGCATTGTCGGGATGAACCTTGCGCAACGGCAAACTCAGAATAACATACTCATATAGATATTGCGACAAGTCGATCTGGTAGGCTTCATTCGAAAGCCAAACCACATCAAATTCATCTTCATTGTTCCCGTGTCCGAATTTCCCATAGAGATGGAATTCACCGGTAAGCGGCTGTTCATATTCCTCCAGGCACCGGTCGCACGGAAGCATAACCCAACCATCGAGTGTAAAAATAAACTCCAATTGGCGCTCTTGCTTGATCATTTCGACTTTAACAAGCACTTCCGCTTTCTGGATCTCACTCTCGGGAAATAGCCCAA
>JAPLDV010000197.1 GCA_026391235.1 Bacteroidia bacterium
TCCTGGAAAACCAACAACAAATAACTAACAACCAACAACCAACAACTGACAACGTCCTGCCAGGACGCAATTATGCGTCCCTACTTGTCATCCGTATAATACCCTGATCCATACCCCTTCCCATAACCATAACCGTATCCATAGCCGTACTTGTAGCCATAGTACTTTGGCACAACCACATCGTTTATGAGGATGGAGAGATGCTTGATGTGGGGTTTATTCTTCATTTCATCGACAAAGGATAGTGCAGAGCGATGGGTGTATTTCTGGCGAACCACAAATAGGGTGGCATCGGCATGCCGGGCGATCAGCATGGCATCGGTAACCAAAGCCACCGGGGGGGTGTCGAGGATTATGTAATCGAAACGGGCGCGGAGTTCGTTAATCAATTCGGCAAACTGTTTGGTTTCGAACAGTTCGGCCGGATTTGGCGGCACCGGGCCCGATGTGATGACCGAGAGGTTCGGGAATTCGGTGGGGTTAATAATGTTATCGAGGGTGCTACGGCCGATGATGTAAGTGGAAACCCCCTCCTTGTTGGGGAAATCGAGGAATTTCTGGATGGTTGGCTTACGGAGATCGAGCCCCACCACTACGGCCTTTTTGTTGGATACCGAGAATATCCCGGCCATGTTGAGTGCCACAAACGATTTACCTTCGCCCGAGGTGGATGAAGTGACCATCACCACTTTATGGCCCTCCTCGAAAAGGCTGAACTGCAAATTGGTGCGCACGGCCCTGAACGATTCGGCTATGGATGAGCGGGGATATACGATGGAAGGCACCTTGTTGTCGCGCTTGTTGTGCCCGATGGTTCCGATAATCGGCACGTTGGTGAGCCGCTCAACATCGCTTTTTTCCTGTACTGAATGGTTTAAAAAATCTTTCAGAATGAGTATCAGCATCGGGAAAAAGAGACCGAGTAAAACCCCGATGGCATAATTCCGGTAATTTTTTGGGGACACCTTGTAAACTGCGTCCGCCCGTGCCTGATCGATGATCATCTGATCGGGCACATTGGCAGCCTGGGTGATGCCTGCCTCGGCGCGGCGCTGAAGCAGGAAGGTGTAAATCGAATTTTGCAGCTCAAACTTACGGGTAATGGTTGCCAGCTGGCGCTCGGTGGCGGGCAACTCCTGGATGCGGCTGTTGAGCCGGGTGATCCTGCGGTTCACATCGGTTTGCTTGAGTTTGGCATTGTATACGATATTTTTGACGTTCTCGGTTAGCGTTTCCTGGTTGTTCTTGATGAGCATGTTTACCTTAACAAGAGCGGGATTATTTTCTTTTGCCGAATATTCGAGTGAGGTTTTCTCATTCGACAGTTGTACCAGGGTGCTGATCAGGGAAGTAAGCATCTGATCGCTGATGCCCATGGTACTCGGCGCCATGATATTGGCAAAATTCTCGTTGCTTTTCAGGTAATTCAGCAGGTAGGAATAGTATTGCACCTGGATATCGCTCAAAGCCTTCTCCTGTGCCAGCCGGTCGATCTCATTCATGATGGTAGTTCCTTCGGCTGAAATGTTGATCACCTTGTTGCGGCTCCGGAAATCCTGCAGCGATATCTCTGCTTCCTTGAGCGTATCCTTGAGGCCGCTCAGCTGATCATCGATAAACTTTACCGTATTGGCCGCCGTCTGGTTCTTCAGATCAAGCGAGCTCTGAATATACTCCTTCATCAGGGTATTCAGGTAATCCACCGCCTGCCTCCCATTGGGTCCCTGGATGCTAAGTTTCAGCATCGATGACATTTTATCGGTTAATGCAACACCCAGCCGTGCCTGGAAGGAGTAAGCCAGCCTGTCGAGGTTATTCACCACAAAATAATACTTGTTGGTACGCAGAAAATTGGGGAGTGACTTCGGGTCAAAATTGGGATTCAGGCTGACAATAAAATTGAAATTCCCGTTTTGGTAAGGCTGGTTAAATTGTTGTTTTACATTGATATTGTGATCGCCATCGATCTCGAGCTGATACTCCGTATCGGAAAGAATGGTAACCCCGATTTTCACTCCTGCCATATATTGCGGGTTTGGGCCGGTTGTTACCTTGAACGGAATATAATCGTACAGCTGCCGTTCGGTCCACCGGCCCACCACCACGCAGGTGGTTTCGAGGTTCAGTTCGCCAAGGGCGCGGCGCGCCAGGGTCCATGATTTTACGATCCCTATTTCGTTTTGTATATTCTTCTGCTGGCCAAAAAGGTCCATGTCCTGAAAAAGCTGAATGCCTCCGGCACTTTTTTTATCCTGCTGCACCAACAGGGTAGCCTGCACATAATACTGCGGAACGGAATACCTGGTAAGCAGGTAGGCGCTGCTGCCAAAAATGGCCACTGAAAGAACAAACCAATACCAGTTTGTCAGGATCCTGCCGGCCCATTTGCGCAGATCAATGCTCTCCTCGGCCGGTTCGCGGTTGAATTGTTGGGTATCGTTCATTTTAGAAATGTTGTCGGTTATCAGTTATCGGTTGTCGGTTGTGGGGGCGGGGATCACTTCTTAAGATTAAGTATCAACGTTATCACAATCGACAGTGTGGCAATGGTTGACGACACCGCCGAAATGAGCACCCCGTAGTCGGTGGCAACCATGCGTATCCCTTTGGCTTTGAGTGGCGGTACGTAAATAACGTCGTTGGGCTGGATAAAGTATTCGGGTGAGGTGAGGAGGTTTTTATCCTGCAGGTTGATACGGTATGATTTTGATCCGTTTACGGTAGGCCGGATAATGAGTACCTCTTTGCGGTTTCCGTAATCGGTGAGGTCGCCCGATTTGGCGATGGCTTCGAGGATGGTAGCCTGGTTGTTGAAGTAAGTATAGGTTCCGGGGCGTAACACTTCACCCAGCAGGGTGACCTTAAAATTGGCCAGTTTTACCAGCACGGTGGGATCCTTCAGTTGTTCGCGGGCCTTCTGCTCGATGATGGCCTTGGCCTCCGCAATAGTTTTGCCCTTCACCTGCACCAGGCCAAGCAGGGGTATATCCACGTTGCCATCCTCACGCACCGAGAAACCCGAAAAATACATGGCATCTTCACTAAAATACTGATATGAACCTCCTGTCTGGCTGGCCCCCGATGCTGCGCTGAACAGCATATTGATATCCTGATCGAGTGTGTAAACACGTATATACAGTATATCGTTGG
>JAPLDV010000025.1 GCA_026391235.1 Bacteroidia bacterium
GGAATTGGCCAGATATACAAAATCGGAGTGAATCCGAGTGCGCCTGATAACGTATTGGCCGGTTTTCAGGATAATATGTCCGCCGAATGGAATGGTAAATATTGGGCTACACTTGGCTACCAGGACGGAACGGAATGTGCAGTGGACCCGGTCGATTCAAAATACAGATATGTCTCGAGTATCTATGGATTAATTTACCGTGTGTACAATTCGATCACAACTAAGATAGCAGGGCTAGACATAAATGGGATCAGTGAGAACGGGGGTGACCTTTCCCCGTTTCTTCTCAGTGAAGGTGATACAAAGACTATGGTAATAGGGTGCAATAACATCTGGATCAGCCATACTGTCAGAAACAATGGTGGAGTATCATGGAGAAAGATCTCCGACAATCTTGCAGGCAGCAATTATTATTATGTTATGGTAATGGAGCAATCACCAGCTGATACCAATGTCCTTTATTTCACCCGTGAAGACGGAAAACTGTTCAGGACAGATAATCTGCTGGATGCATCGGAGGTGAAATGGACCCTTTTACCGAATTCTCTTCCCTTGACCATTAGTGAAGGTATTCAACCTTATGTGGATATTGAATGTCACCCGTATGACGCGAATACGGTTTACCTGGTTAATTATAAGAAAGTATATAAATCAATAGATAAAGGGTTAACACTCGAGGACATAACCGGATCGCTTCCTGATATTCCCTTAACGACTATCGTTTATGATAAGACCAGTAATGAGGGGCTCTATCTTGGCAGTGATGCCGGTGTGTATTACAAGGATGCCGATATGCCCGACTGGATCCTGTATGGGCAGTCCCTCCCGGTATCGGTAAAAGTGACAGAACTGGAGATATCCTATGATTCGGTCAACCGGCAGAATTCCCGCCTGTACGCTTCGACTTTTGGACGAGGAGTATGGGAAACCGGACTGGCTGAAATTAATCCGGTACCGCCTCCAAAGCAGCTAATTGCATCTGCCACTGGTGAATCCGTGGATCTAACCTGGATTGCCCCGTTTACCAAACAGATAATCAGCAGTTACCGTATTTATCGAAACGATATTTCATTGGCAACCACTAATAATCTGAATTATACAGATCAGACGGTTCAGAAAGATGTGACCTATTACTATAAAGTCACCGCACTTTATCAAACTGGTGCCGAGTCTGGTTTTTCAAACGAAGTCTTTGCCACCGTAATAACACCGGTTGTACTTCCCTATATCCAGTTATTTGAAAATGGAACCGCCGGTTGGACAGCGAAATATACCCTGGATGGATGGAAGTACGGCACCTCTGATGAATTGGGCATAACCGGCCGCGACGGGCATTTTTTCGGTATCAACAGCTATGAAGCCGGCCCGGGAATTCATGTGACCGATTGCCTCAGGACCCCTGAAATCAACCTGAGCCTCTACCAGGGGAAAACCGTAACACTGAATTTTGCATATACGATGCAAAGAGAAATAAACTATGATAAATTCAGCGTCATATATCGCCAGGCACCGGACAGCGCCTGGATAACACTTAAAAGCCTTGAACCAACCGATTACTTCGACTGGGTTTGGGATATCACCGAATTAAAATTACCGGAAAAGGCCCTAACACCGCATGCACAGATCGGTTTCCTGTATGATGATTCAAATCAGGTTGGCTGGGGAGCTGCGGTTGATGATGTGAAGATTTTCGCTGGTTCGTCCAACGTGAATCAAGTCGATAAGTCAACAAGCGTTCGTATTTTCCCGAATCCCACCAAAGGCCTGGTAACCCTGGAGCTGAATACCCTTTTACCCGATGAAGTCAATTTGAAGGTTTATAGTTTTATAGGGCAAGTGGTGCTTGAAAAAACAATCTCCTGTCAAACCGGAATAACCACAGAAACGATCGATTTAAGCTCGCAGCCCCAAGGGATTTATATGCTGAGCCTTAAGTCGAAAAGCGGAAGTTGGCAGCAGAAAAATACGATCATACTTTATCCGGAAAATGTAAGAAGGAAATGAAACAATACCATTTGCGTGATGACTTCGCAGAGACGGATCGGCTAACTTATGTTTTTTATCATAACATTTCCTGAACCAAATTTTGAAACCATGAAAAAGCTAATTTCCCTTTCAATCTTCGCTCTTTTCCTTGCAGTCAATGCCTTTGCACAGCAGCAATCTGAAATTCCCAAACTTGATATCAACCCGGATCCCTTTGTTCAAACCAATAAGGTGATAGATTCTATTTACCAATATACCTATCCTGCACAAAATGATTCAGTTTTTTTGCACAAATGGGTGTACAACCATCTTAAAGAAGGAGATGTTCATGAAGCGGTTTTGTATTACTGGAATCCGTCATTCAGAGCATGGTCCACCC
>JAPLDV010000430.1 GCA_026391235.1 Bacteroidia bacterium
CAATCCAACACTCGTAGGTTTGCTGAGATCCATGAATTTATTGGAAATAACGTTAGCGGCCCACTTTAATTCAGGATTGCCATATTGTTTGGCGGCGGCCTCGAAAAATACGATCCAGCGGTTCCAGTTGGTAAAATTGTGTGCATCGCCGAAATCCGGGATCATGCTCTGGGGCGACATCAGGTTTAGGAAATATTGAGCGTAAAAGTACATTTCGGGAGTCCGGAACAGCTCGGCCATTTCGCCTTTGGCATCTGCAGAACCCATTAATGCATAGAGCCATACGGCATGATAGAGGGAAGCATCCTCAATTTCCCACTGCCCCCAGTTATCGGAAAGCAGCGCCTGCTCATACATTTTGAGCATCGGTGAAACGGCATGGTCCGGCAGAACTTTTACCGCCCACGATAAGGTTTCGGCTCTCAAAGCCGACCGGTTCATGGCGCCCCACTCCTGGGTGCGAAGGATATAAATCAGGCTATGGGCGATCAGTTCATCAATTTTGGTCAATTCTTCGGAAGTCAGAAAACCTTTGTTCTTGAGTTTGTCGTACGCCTGAAGGTACCGCATGGTGGTAAAAAAATCGGGCAGTGCCGGCACCCCGTCGGCATAATCAGCCTTGCGCCTCGATATCTCGACTGGGAACTCCTTGGTATACTGACCGTAAGTCAGCAGAACTTCCTTAGCCCTATCGGCATATTTCTGTTTCCCCTCTAAATCATAGAGAGTTGCGTAGATTGCTGCCATCTCCAGGAGGCTACCGGGGGCACGATATCCGAAGATATCTTCGGGATTGATGGTTTTGCGCCATTTGATCACGATCGAATCCCTTTGATCATACACATAATCGGCTGATGCCCGGGCATATTCGAGGTATTTCTTCAGGGGGATCCGGGTTTGGGCGGACGTTCCGAGACAGATCGAAAGGAGGAGAAAGAGGGAAGTTAAGTGTTTCATATTATTGTAGGTATCGGGTATCGGGTATCAGGTATCGGGTATCGGGTATCAGGTATCAGGTATCAGGCGTCGGGTGTCGGGTGTTGGTTATCGACTAGGGGTTGGTACTTTTGTGGGTCGATGGAGGACGCAAATATGCGCCTCTACCTGGATCTGTAATTTCAAAATTCAAAACTGGTCTTCGAATCTCTAAATTCCTCCTTTCGTTAACCAGCAGAATGGTTCTCATAAGCAAGATAATCAATAAATTAATCCTTATTTTGACGGCTATGGGGCAGGGGGAGGTGATTCCAGCACTCAAACACCCGCAGTATATTTTCCGGATTTGCTGCCGGTCCGAATTCACACTGGGCAATCACGCCCCCATTCCGGTATAACTTGTTGTAAACCAGATCAACTGCATTCCGGATATCCGATTCTGAGCCATTGGGCAGGATATTCTGGCGGTCGATCTCGCCCCAGAAAGTAATCTTGCCGGCCACTTCACGGCTCAAACGATCCATATCCATGCAGAAAAGCTGGCTGTTCAGTGCGTTGACACCAATTTCAACCAGGTCGGGCAGGATTTCCGCGATGTTTCCGTCGGAATGCATGAACACAAATTTACCGTAATGTCGGGCGATCTCACAGTAATCGCGGTACATGGGCTTGAAATATTTCCGGAACACGTCGGGCGACATCATCATGGCGTGCTGGGTACCCCAGTCATCCATGAGGAAAATCGCATCCACTTCAGTCTTGGCCCACACCTCCACCTCCTTGCGGAAATGTACATGCATTATCTTGAGCAATTCCACGAACCCAGACTCTTCCAGAAGTACATCAATCATCGATTGTTCCAGCGACCGTAAAAATTGAAACCGCTCGAGAGGACGAACGATGCTCCCGGCATACACGAATTGACCGGTAGAGCGGCAAAACCGGTTGATGGCATCCTTATCAATATCGATTGCCGTTTCAGGAGCATGAAAAGTATCCAGATCCGACCAATCCCTGATCACCGGATCCACGGGGATACCCATCAGTCCCTCCTCCATATTCATGAATTTGCATCCCCACTCATCCACAAACTTACCAGCCCGGTATTTCCCTCCGGTAAGTTTTAAAGGATTTTTATACAAAGCGGGTGCCTGGGTTATATCATCCGGATACATTTGCCCGATTTTCCTTAGATCATCGGGGAAATGAATCTCGGCCCACGGCAAAACCCACATCTGCCTCGGAATACGGGAGGGGGAGGCAAAATTTAGGGTATCTTTTACGAGAGAGCGGGAGTCCATTCAGGATAA
>JAPLDV010000163.1 GCA_026391235.1 Bacteroidia bacterium
CGAAAAAAGCGACACCGACGGCCAGGCCATCCAGACCGTCAATTAGATTAAGCGCGTTAATTAGCAGGAGAAACCAGAAGACAGTAATAAAATAACTGAGAATGCCTAAATGGATAGCAGTTGCGCCGAACGCGATAACATGTATCTGCAATCCTCCATAATAGGCCAGCGATGCGGCTAATATCTGGCCGAGAAATTTGATCCCTGGTCTGAGCCGGTGGAAATCATCAAAAAATCCAACGCAGAAAATCACAAGTCCGCCCAATAAAGCGAAAGACATTTGTGAATGAATAAACCTAGGATAAGAGGGGCCGGCAGTGGGGCTTAAGGACGACGCAAGCAGCGCCAGAACAAACGAAAGCAATATAGCCAGCCCGCCGCTGCGGGCGATTGGCTTGATATGAACATTCCGTGCCGTAGGTTCATCAATAGCACCGAAACGATTTCCCAGCCATCGCGCCGCAGGCGTAAGCAATAGCGCAAGTGCAAATGCGAGGATGAAAGTAGAGGAACTAGTAACCATATTATTATGATCCTAAAACATGGAAGATTTGAAGCATTGAATGTTACGTTTTAAGTAACATTCAAAATCGTTTCTGAATATATTTATAATTATAACACTTAAAACGATTATTTCCTAAAACTTAAATCGTTGCTTGACTACATGCCATACAAAAACAGGCGCAGACACAAACATCCTCTGCCAAAGCCTTCGGGGTTCCTGAATAAGCCTTGGCAACCATTCCAAACCGTTATTAACAAACCACGAATCTTTGTCACGCCTGATATTCCCCGAGTAAAAATCAAAAACCGCGCCGATCGCGCCGATAAACTTCACATCCAGCTTATCTTTATTCAAATAAATCCATTTCTCCTGTTTGGGCGCGGACATACCCACCCACAAAACATCAGGAGCCGCAGTATTAACAGCCTTAATCATCTCATCGAGTTCAGCGGAAGAATAAATCTCCTTGAACGGAGGCGAATATGTACCGGCAACCTTGATATTTGGATAATCATGCGCCATCCTTTGTCTGATTAGCGCCATAGTTTCTTCTGTTGATCCGAGGAAAAAAACATTCGTACCGCCCGTGGCATTTAACCGCTCGTGCAAACATGCAAACACATCCGAGCCTGTAACTCTGTTCTGTATCGCGCCGCCTAAAAGGCGCGATGCCAGCACCACGCCCGCCCCGTCCGGCACCAGCCAGTCAGCGGCTTTCAGCGCACGGGAAAATATTTCATCCTTAAGTGTCATCGCGTAAGAGTGTGGATTAAAGCAGGCAAGCCAGACGGGGATTTCTGCTTCTACTTTCGGTTCCTTTTTAATTATGCAAAGGAGTTCAGCTATGCACAAATCAGGTGAAGCAGTCACAATTGAATAACCAAGTATATCCTCAGTCTGCATTAATTAATCTCCGGATTATAAAACGCGATATGCGATTTAGCAAAAATGACAAAATAATTACGACTATCCAGAAGATAAAGATGTTCAAAGGGAATAGGACACTCTGTATTATTGAATGACTGTAAACAGCGTATTGAAGTAGATATATTTCCAGAGTCAGGCCGGCCAATAAAGATATGGCAGCACCAATATATTTTGTACTCATAAGTGACGTTATTACATCTGATTCAGAAACTTTAAGAAACAAAAACAAAACGGGGAACATCAG
>JAPLDV010000259.1 GCA_026391235.1 Bacteroidia bacterium
GATAATGAACACAACGGTCCAGAGCGCCGTCCAGGTATAGGTTGCAATTACGACACCCTTATCGCGGCGGGTAAACTCTTTTGTGGTCCCCATTACTTTCCATCCTTTTACGGCATCTGCCTTAACCACATTAGTTTCCCCCTTGAGGGCATATTGCCCCCGATGAAGCATTTGATCCATATTAAAGGGTACTTTGCAGGTTAGCAGTGAAACGATAAAATAAACCGTTGCAGCCGAGACCATGGCAATGAACCAGAACCATTGTCCGTTGACCGGAAAATCTTTGTAAACTGCGTTGAGCACAATCCCGGAGGTGGCAGTAACGGCACCGGTTATCATGGCAGACCAGGCAGCGGCTGTGGTTCCTTTTTTCCAGTACAATCCCCCGATAATTGCTGCACCTGAACCGCCGACGAAAATTGCTCCCGAGATGGCCAGGAAAAGGAAAACTTTTTCGGTTTGCTGGAAGAGGACACTCAGGATAAAAATGGTAATTCCGACTCCCAATATCGAGAGTTTGAGATACTTCAGATGTTGTTTTTGTTCAAAAGGCTTTTTGCGGAGCGGCATAAGGCAATCCTGAATAAAGATGCTGCCCCAGGAGTGCAGGTAGGTATTGTGGCAGGTTATGGCTGCGGCCAGCATGATTGCGGCAAATGCACCTTTGAACCCGATGGGAAGCAGGTAATTCAGAACCATCGGAACCCGCAACTGGCTCTGCATGGCCTCGGTACCTGCACCTGACAGCGTGCCGTTAATTGAGTCGGCAACTGATTTAAAATCCGTATGATTAAAGATAGTGTAAGCAACGATAGGAATAAACACCAGGAAGAGCCCCCATTGAGGGATGAGCCTCCAGTTAGTGAGCAGATCGGCCATCCTGGCTTCGTGGGCATTTTTGGCGGCCACATTAAACGAGGAATTTCCCTGCCATGAGAGCTTGGTATAAACCAGTCCGAACATCCCGATAAAGAAGAACCATATATTAAAGTCCTGAACCTTACCTGATTTGAACGGATTTATCAATGAGGCATCCGTAGGTGCGGTGTCCATCGCCTGGGAAATGTGCGCCCAATCCACCTTAACAATCAATAGGATAACAATGACAACAAAAACGATATTGATAAAAACTCCCTGTATAAAATCGGTAAACATTACGGCAATATGACCGCCTGTGAGAATAAAGAACAGCGGGATGGCCACCATCAGGGCAGTGACAATGATAAAAGTAACCGAATAGGGGCCGAAATAGCCGACCTCCGGGATTCCGCAATAGTAAATGAAAAACCGGGCGGTTACCGACGGGAAGATCACCATATTCACTAATCCCGATGTAAATGCCAGGAAGCCTGAGAAAATTCTGAAGCTCCTGCTATAGCGTACCTCAAAAAACTGTGCCATGGTCATAACCCTGGTTTGCCGGTAACGATATACAACCCAACCGGTTACACTCAATGTAACCAGTATTATGGTCGTGAGCATCTCCCACCATCGGGCATTGAAACCGGCCGAATAGTTTTGCTCCATGGCTCCTACTACCGTAATCGCACCAAGTGCCGCTGTTCCCTGGAACATGGAGATGATGTACCTCCCTCCGGTCCGGCCCGTAGCCAGAAAGTCGGTAACACTCTTCATGAGCGTTTTGCTCAGAAACACAAAACCAACCATCAATGCTAAGAGCAGCAGCACGATCGACCAGTCTAATAAAGAGAGATTCATAGTTTTATTTTAAAAGATAAGCACCAAAGAACAAAAAACAAAACACAAATAAAAACCAAAAACCAAAAACCAAATCACAAATAAAAACCAAATTCAAAAAAACAAAACACAAACCAGCATCATCCTAACTTTCTGCAAACTCAGAACCTTTGTTGTTGCTGGTTTGGTTTTTGAGTTTTGGGGTTTGTGATTTATTTGTTTTTTGATTTTTGATTTTTGGTGCTTATTTGTTATTTGGATATTGTGTTTTGGAATTTATCATCCGCAATGTTGAATCAGCTCAGCAACAGTACTAACAGCCAATCCTACGCAGGTATCCGCTGCTCCGTAATAAACGAGAACCTCGCTTTCAGGTAATGCGTAACCATCAGAATCATATTGATCCACGATGATTCCGCTCGGAAACACCACGTTCGGCACCTGTCCCGTTAACTCCCAGGGTTCGCGGGGTTCGAGAATGTTGTAGAAACCCCTCCTGATCACTTTCGACGGATCATTCAGATCGAGGAGCATCACTCCGGCCTGGTAAATATTGGAGCTGCCAAAGTGAGTGGCCACGCCATGATAAATGTGAAGCCATCCCTGCCGGGTTTTTACCGGGGGCGGACCGGAGCCGATGAACTCATCCCAGTAATGAAACCGTCCGTTGCTCACCGGCGCTACCGGTGTCCAGTCGATGAGGTTATCCGATGACGAAAGCCAGATAGTGCTTCCGGATGTGGGGCCATTGTTGTGACATGCCTTGTTGGGCCTGTCGAGGCGCATATATTTGCTGCCGATCTTTTCCGGAAAGAGAACGCCGTTCCGGATGTCCTCGTCCGAGGTGATCCCCAAAAACCGGAATTCCTTAAAATCATCGGTCTGGCCCAATCCCAGTTGGCACCCGGCATCCATATCCATCGCAAACATGATGTAATAAGTACCTTCCAGATAAGTGATCCGGGCATCATAAATGTGATAAACTTTATCCCTGACCTTCTCAATGCCCTTAAATTCAACTATTTTATTGTCGACGGTAAAATGAATGCCGTCGGGGCTCTCTGCCATCACCATAAAAGTTTCCCTCGAACGGCTCTGTGTACGGACCATCATAAGGTATTTCTCGCCAAACTTAATGGCACCGGGGTTGAAAACAGAGGAACAATCGATCAGATGGGGTGGCATGTCCGGGACATCAGCACGGGTGAGAATGGGGTTAATGGGGTGTCGTTTCATGAGATGATTTAATTACATAATACTTATAAGCTCCAAACAACAATATCCAAAAAACAAATAAGCTCCAAAAATCAATAAAACAAAATCCAAACCAGCACTGGGATGATCTCCAACAATCTCTTTATCTAGGCAGTTCCTGGTTTGAGATTTGAGTTTTGGAGTTTGTGATTTATTTGTTTTTTGCATATTGGGATTTGTGGTTTAGTTTATTGCGATTTCAAAAGTATTGCAGATAATATTTTTTTCAGTTCTTCCGCTTCCTGCATTAAGGATAGTCCTTCGTTTTGATATTTCTCATCGTTGGTTTCAACAATCAAACGTAACCAATAGTGGCTCTCCTTTGCTTCTTTCCTGCAAATCTTTATCCTCATTGTAAAATCTTTCTTGCTAAGTGCCTCATTTGCTTCAATATAATTCGCACCTACTGAACCTGACGAACGAACCACCTGTTTAGAATACTCTACGTTCGAAATATCCTTAACCAATCCCTTGATATACAAAGCAACTTGCTTAGCAAATTGAAAAGTCCTTTCTTCAAGATCGTAAATCTGGCTCATGCTGGTTTGAATTTTGTTTTTTTGAATTTGGGTTTTATTTGTTATTTGTTTTTTGAGATTTGGAATTTATCCGAGGATCACTTCCACCCTGCAAATTTCTGACCCGGATAACGGCAGCACGTTCCCATTCTGCCACACTCCATCCACACGGATCTCCTTAACACCCTTCTGCACCCCGCCGGGATTCAATACGTGAATAATATAGTGCGTTCCGCGGTGAACCCTTTCGATGGTGAACTCTTTCCAGGCTGATGGGATGACCGGATCGATGATAAGTCCGTCATAACCGGCCCTGACGCCGAAGATATAATCGAGCACCACCCGGTACATCCAGGCTGCGGTGCCGGTTTGCCACGAGTGACTCGCCCTGCCGGCGGTTTCGTGCTCGTTGCTGGTAATATATTGAGAGTAAACGTAAGGCTCGGCATAGAAGGTGTCGGAATCAATACGGTTGGGAAGCATCTTCTTATAATAATCGAACGCCTCGTTTCCCCGCCCGAGCATGCACTCAGCCTGGATCAGCCAGGTTGTGGGATGACCGAAAATGGCTCCGTTTTCCTTTTTGCCCCATACACATCTGGTAACCAGACCGATATTCGGATCGATCTCGCGGTAGGCAGGGGTACATTTCTTCGGACCCTCAAAACTGTCGAGCTCCCGGCGGACACTATCGAGCGCGGCGAGCTGGCGGTTTTTGTCAAGTCCGGCCAAAACAGCCCAGGTTTGGGTATTGATAAAGATTTTGCCGTATGTATTGTCCTTGAGCAATCCGGTCAGCAGGTTAAGCATGGATACATAAAACATGCCGCCCCAAACACTTTCGCCGCCATCGGCACCTCCAATATAATCAAGGGTGTCGTTCCAATCTCCGCGGCCGAAAATGGGCAGACCATGTGCACCGAGATTGCCTTTGACAAAATTTACCACCGACATCAGATGATCCAGAACCGATCCCGGTTTGTTATCAGTGTAAGATTCAGTGAGTTCCAGAATTCCGAAATCGCCGGTTTCCTTTATGTAATCGGTAACCGCGAGGATAAACCATAGCGGGTCGTCACAATGTTTAGTGAACTCCCCCTGGCCATCGCCGTAAAAATGATGATAAACTTTACCGTCGCTCTGCATCTGGCGGGCCAGCATCAGAATACGGCTTTTGGCTTTCTCCGGGTCGGAAATCGTTATGGCGATGGTATCTTGTGAGGTATCCCGGAAACCGAAACCCCGGCCGATCCCCCAGTAATAGAAGCTCGTCACCCTTCCGATATCGAACGCCACCTTTGCCTGGTATGGCGACCAGCCGTTCATGAACGTGTTGACGTCCTGATCTGAAGTTTGAACCTTTGTAAAGCTGAAATATTTATCCCAATACCTCCGGACCTCCTGAAACGCTTCCTCAACCTCCCTTACATCTTTATACTTCAACACTTCAAACTTACTTGCACCTTGCGCCTTGAGCCTTGTGCCTTCAAAATTTGCCTTCGGGATCACCCCGAGCTGGAAAATAACATCCCTGGATTCCCCGGGTTCCAGTTCGATCTTTATCTGTAAGGCCCCGATGGTGTTGCCAAAGTCGGTATCCTTACTGCGCAGTGAACCGGCTTCCAGTGCCAGCGGATTGGTCTCGTTCCGGTAAAAGCCTATAAACTCCTCACGCACAGTTTCATAGCCAGTGATCGGATGGTTTACGGTAAAGAAAGCCCATTGGTCCCACTCTTTATTCTCCTGCTGCTGGGTTCCGCGGGTTTGAGTTACCCAGTAAGTTTTTGTTGCGAAGAGAGTATTCAGGTCCTTATCCAGATGGGCCCGGTTGAAATGCTGATCGTCGCACTGGTTTATAAGGTCGACCAGTGCATGACCGAGGGCAAACTCAACATAGCCGGTGATTTTCAGGTGCCTTTTCCGGTCGGTATTATTGGTTAATACTGATTTCCAAAGTTCCCGGTTATCGGTTCGCGGGACAAAAAAGAGCAGTTCCGACTGAATACCTTCGATTTCCGACTCCACCCTGGTATATCCGAAACCATGAGCCACCCGGTATTTTCCCAGATGTTTGCCGACGGGCTGCCAGGTGAGGCTCCACATTTCACCCGAATCCTGATCCTGAACGTATATATATTTACCTGGCCGGTCGGCCGGCACATCGTTGATCCGGTAGCGGGTTATCCTGCCGTGGAGCGGGATCCGGTGGTAGCTGATACCGCCGCCGTTGGCCGAGATGGTTGAGAAGTATTCGTTGTTGTAAATGTAATTGATCCAGGGACGTGGAGTGGCCACATTATCAATAATATACTCTTTCCCGTCCGAAGAAAAATGGCCGTAATTCATGATGAAAAGTTTGGATGCGAAGATAGGAAAAAGGAAACTCAGAGTAGCATCAGGGGGTCCCGGTGCAGAACTCCGTACAGCGTGAGGGGGTCCCGGCCTCCGCCGGGATGACAACGCTCTGCGCGGGCTTCAGTGTGCTTCCCTCGGAGCACTTGTCATCCCGACGAAGGTCGGGACCCGCTCACTTACCTGGAAATCCCGGATTCTTCCCCAACCCGAAACATCGCCATTATATTCTCGATCGGAATACCATCGTGCAGCGAGTGGTCCGAGGCAAGTACATATCCGCCTCCGGGAGCTGCTATCTCAATGGCTTCCTTTACTTCGGCCGCAACGTCTGCAGGAGTGCCGAAAGGTAAAGTACGGGTGGAATCGATATTGCCGATGATGCAAAACCGGTGTCCGTATTTTTCCTTGATCGTCCGCAGATCCATGTGAGCCGTCCGCTGCAGCGGATGTACCGAGCAGATTTTAGTTCGGGCCAGATCATCGAGATAGGAATTGATGTTCCCGCAGGAATGCAAAAGAACCGGAACCTTCAAACTGTCGATGTATTCAGCAAGCTCGGAAATATAAGGAAGAAAGATCTCCCTGAAATGATCGACGGCGAAAAAACAGCTGTTGCTGTCGCCCAGATCCTCACTGATCCACATGCCGACACATCCGGCCTCCACCGACCGGCGGGCCGCTTCTTTAAAGTAGTCATTGGAAAGCTTCAGCACATCGGTGATCAGATCGGGCTCCTCATAAAGTGCAAAGCATATCCTTTCGAAGCCCATCAGTAACCAGGCGGTGCAAAACGGACCGCTCACCCCGCCGAGGATGGCCAGGTTGTTTTTATTGGCGGCAATGGCTGCCTTTATTTCGGCATCACGGCCGGGCAGGGCGGGGTCGGGCGGGGTGTACCTGTTAAGATCCTCCCTGCTTTTGATTGGATAATCTATAGGTGCATCAATTGGCCAGGAGGAATCACTTTTCTGATAGGTAGTGCCCCATTCGTCCTGGTAAACGTTGGCCGACAGGTACTTGGGCTGAAGGCCGGTAAATCCGCCGAATGGCACCCAAACGGCATCATGATTCAGTGCCATCGCGCACTCTACCGCATCACGGCCATTATAACTCTCAGGGCGCCGGCCAATAAGATGCTCATACAAAGGCTGCTGGAAAAGAAAATCGAACATCGGCACACGGTCTGGGACTTCGCGGCGGAGGGCGGAGAGGAAGCGTTGGGAGGGGGTCATGGTAAGAAGTTATCGGTTGTCAGTTGTTGGTTGTTGGTTGTTGGTTGTTG
>JAPLDV010000450.1 GCA_026391235.1 Bacteroidia bacterium
GGCCGTCGTTGTATGCCAGGTGGTTAAAGGTTTCTCCCCGAAAAGGCTGACCCGTAACAATTGTCCACGACCGGTAATTTTCCAGTTCCGGATCATCGATATAGGCTTTGTAGATTCCCTTTTCGGTGACTGCAAAAATGGAATCATAATTAAATACCGCTGTTTCAAATATGTCCAGATTAGAACCATCGGGCCCGATATAATAGGTTGATGCCACCTCATCACGGGTGAGGTTCAGCCTGATGATCCCAAATCCACAGGATAACAGAACATCATCGCCATGAACCTGAATACTGTTTATCTTTTTGTTTCCGGTCATTGATTTTTGCTTGATATCCGGAATATTGAAGATGCTGTTTTTCCGGAGCAGATCGATATTGGAATTTGAATAGGCTATAATCAGTGTGTTATGATCCTCGCTATATGCCATGCAGGCGATTTCGAGGTCGCTGAGACCATTGATTCTCGACCATTTGCTGATGTTCGTGGTAGCAGGATCATAAGAAAACAAGCCGCTTTGTGTGGCGCAATAAATGATACCATTGGCGTCAACCAGGCTAATAGCCTGACTAAACGAAAGATGATCCTGCCACTCGCCGACTCGGGTCTGGGACTGCCCGGGACACGCAAAAGCCAGGAAAATTAGTATGATGTATAATTTCGGCATAACTGAATATATCTCAAAAACTAAACTCAAAATAAATAACCTCCAAAACCCAAAACTCACAATCAAAGCATTGTCATCCCCGGCGAAGGCCGGGGACCCCCTTCCTTACCGCGAATTCCTGCAAGAGCACCTGTCATCCCCGCGAAAGCGGGGACCCCTTGACGCTAAAGGAAACCCCACAGGCGGGGACCCCTTGACGCTAAACGAAACCCGACAGGCGGGGACCCCTTGACGCTACTATAACTCTCTATGAGCGTTTTTATTTTGCCTCTTTGACAGTTTGGCTGAGGAACGCCCGCAGTTTTGCTGTCGCGATGCCACGATGGGAAATTACATTCTTTTCTCCAGCTGACATCTCAGCAAAAGATTTTTCTGATGCCAAAGGCCTGAAAATCGGGTCATACCCGAATCCGGTAAAACCGCGTTTCTCAGTTAGTATTTCACCGTCTACCACGCCTTCAAACAGATATTCCTGATTTTCCAGGATGAGAGCGATCACGGTGCGAAACCGGGCTGCACGATTAAAATTTTCGGATAATTCCTTCAGGAGCTTGTTCACATTGTCGGCATAAGTGGAATTTTTCCCGGCATAACGGGCTGAAAAAACTCCCGGGGCGCCATTCAGCGCCGCAACCTCAAGACCGGTATCATCTGCAAAACAATCACACCCGAAACGATTATGGATATGCCGGGCTTTCAGCAGTGCATTCCCTTCAAGAGAAGTTGCCGTTTCCTCAATATCTTCACTGAACCCGATATCCCCCATGCTTATAATTTTACAAAAATCACCGAGGATAAACCTGATCTCAAAGAGTTTGTGCTCATTATTGGTTACGAATACCAGATCCTTCATCTTTGTAACTGTGTTGATCTATGTGGCAATTTCAGCATTTAGATGGCACAATTTTACTACATTTGATCA
>JAPLDV010000775.1 GCA_026391235.1 Bacteroidia bacterium
AGGTCGTTTGAAACGATCTCTGAAGGCCACAATTCGGCCGGATAGGTGTTGCCTTTCCCGTCGAGATCTCCATCCGTACGGTCTCCATCGAAACTGATACCGTCGATGTCGTAGTTCAATGCCAGCCATTGTGATGTTTTCTTACTGATAGCTACCGCCGGCTTGGCGATTTTAACAGCGAAAGTTTTGGGCTGATAGGATTTGAGATCGAAAATGAGTTGACCATTCTCTATAACTGCTTCGGCAATAGTCTCTTCGATCCCGTTCACTTCGCGGGCCGAATGAATACTGGTTGGGAAGATCAGTTTAACCCCTTTGGCATCCTTTCCAAAAAGTTCCTGTACACGGATCACGATCTCCTCAGTCAGTTCAGCCTGTTTCATCGCTTTAACTGCTACCTGGCTACTGGTGACAGTCAGCATGCTGAAAGACTTGCCGAGTGAGCCTTCGTGCTTCGGAGCTGTGAAAGCGGTCAATGGCTGGTTGAGGCGGGTTGCGGCCCACTGGGAGCTTCCGTCACGCCAGTCTCCCTTGTGGCCGCATATTGCATAAGAAAAAGCATGGGTTCCGATATCATTGGTTGCCTGGTCCCTGTAACCGCGTCCTGTTGCAGGGGTATGTACCAGTGTCAGCCGGATCTGATTATCTGCAGGCTTATCCCAGCCCATCTTATAGTCGCTCATCACGGTGACACCATAGCTGTTGTCGGCTTGTGTAATATCGGCCCATTGCTGGGCGGGGACTTCATATAATTTCGGTTGATTGTTATCGCGTTTGATGGTACCAATTCCCAGATCGTAGGTTGCCTGGGTGTTGGATACGGCCAATGGAAATGCGGCTTTCAGGAGGGTAGCCTGGGTGTTCCAGTTCAGTTCGTTCCGGAATTCAAGTCGGTCGCCGGCTGATCCTGCTGCCAGGCTGATATACTGTTTCATTTCGGAATCATCCTTGGTCCGAACCACGCACAGGGTTATCCGGGCAGGGCCATTCTCGGCAATGGTAATTACGGGCTGATTAAAATATCCTCTTGGGGCTTTGGTTACTGCCTCATACATAATTTCCCAGGCAGGCCACGAAACTGATTTGTTATCAAGCAATTCCAGCCGGAGCGGTGCCTTAAGCAACTCGCGCCTGGCTGTTTTATCATACAGGGATGAAACGTCACCATTTTTATCTACCGATACTTTATAGCGATTGTTTTCGAGTTGGTTCTTTTTTATCGACAGGCCCGTGGGTATAGCACATGGCTGGGCAGATGGGACGACATCGAACACCTGATAACTAACCGGTGCGCAGTGCGCTGCAATGGCAATAACAGCCATTCGTCCGTTCATGCTTACCACCTGTGCGGGGACCTCTTTGCCGGCCGGATCGTAAACCCTGACCTGGTTATACCCAGCGGGTAATTCAACAGATGCTTCCACCACATCTTCCCTTTCGATTGAAAGCGGGTTATAGATCACTACCGGTATGCCTCCGGTACGGGTATCCAAACCCCGGATCACACCTCCGGCGGTATTTTCCAGCACACCGGCAAACTGGTTCTGGCTTAGCAGCTCATCATTCCATGAAAATGCATAAGCCTCTGGGATGCTCGTTCCGGTGAGGTCATCATGAAACTGGTGCCAAAGGAACATGGTCCAGGCTTCATGCAGTGTTTGTTTGGGATAATAGGCAGCGCCCAGCCAGCTGGCCATCACGGCCGACCGTTCCGCTGCATCTGCGAGCAGTTCATTCTTAC
>JAPLDV010000407.1 GCA_026391235.1 Bacteroidia bacterium
ATTGCCAAATCGGGGCGGAAAATTTTGTTTGTTGCCACAAAAAAACAGGCAAAAGAAATTGTAGCCGAGAAGGTTACACCAACAGGAATGCCTTTCGTTGTAGAACGCTGGTCGGGCGGTATGCTCACCAACTTCCCTACCGTAAGGAAAGCTGTTAAAAAAATGATTTCCATCGACAAGATGGCTACCGACGGCACCTTCGATCACATGTCGAAACGCGAACGCCTGCAGGTGACCCGCCAGCGTAACAAACTGGAAAAACTGCTCGGCAGTATCAAGGACCTTACCCGGTTGCCGGCAGCTCTCTTCGTTGTTGACGTTTCCAAAGAACATATCGCCGTAAACGAAGCACATAAATTGAATATTCCGGTATTCGGAATGGTTGATACCAACTCGGATCCTGAAAAGGTGGACTTCGCAATCCCGGCCAATGATGATGCTTCCAAATCGATTGCACTTATTTGTGGAATCATGTGCAAAGCAATCGAGGAAGGCCTGAACGAAAGAAAGGCCGAAAAGGATAAAGAAGAAACGGTGAAACCGAAAAAATCGGAACCTTCCGAAGAGCCGGCCCGCCCAACTGGCAGAAAAACCATTCGCAGGCGCATCTCAACTGAGGTTGCCCCTGGTGACGTGGCAGATGTGGAAGATTCTGAATAACTCCTAATTTTTAAACATCATGACAGAAATAAAAGCTTCTGACGTAGCAAAATTGCGTCAAATGACCGGTGCCGGTATGATGGACTGCAAACATGCCCTCACGGAAACCAACGGTGATTTTGATCAGGCAATCGATATCCTCCGGAAAAAAGGACAAAAAGTGGCCAATAAAAGAGCAGACCGTGAAGCCTCTGAAGGAGCGGTTATTGCCAAAGCCAATACCGACCATACTTTTGGTGTGGTACTGGTGCTCAATTGCGAAACCGACTTCGTAGCATTGAATGCAGATTTCGTAAAAAAGGCCCATCTGTTCGCTGATGCAGCCATCGCAAGCAAAGTCACTACCCTCGAGGCATTGAAAGAACTTACCATTGAAGGACATACCATCGGAAGCGAGGTAATGAATATGACCGGTATTATCGGAGAAAAAGTGGATATCTCATTCTTCAAATCACTCGAATCACCGTTTGTAATGCCTTATATTCACCCGGGTAACCGTTTGGCTTCACTCGTCAGCCTGTCTAAAAAGGTTGTTGATGAACAGCCTGCCAAAGACGTTGCCATGCAGGTTGCCGCTATGGCCCCTGTAGCCGTGAACAAGGACCGGATCCCTAAGGCTGTTATCGATAAAGAACTCGAGATCGGCCGCGCAATTGCTATCGAAGAAGGCAAACCCGCCAGCATCATAGATAAAATCGCAGAAGGAAAACTGGGTAAATTCTTCAAGGAAAACACTTTGTTAAGCCAGGATTTCATTAAAGACCACAAAATTTCGGTGGGCGATTATCTGACCCATGTCGATAAAGACCTCACGGTTGTGGATTTTGTCAGGTATACCCTGAACGACTAACAAATCATTAATTCAACTCTTCCGCTCGCGGATATGATACCTGAAAATCCCGGTCCTCCCGGGATTTTTTTTATCTTTCGGGGTTCATACCCAAGAAACATGGCAACATATAAAAGAATTCTTCTGAAATTATCCGGGGAATCGCTCCTGGGCCAATCGTCACATGGAATCGATACCGGCCGGCTCGAAAGTTTTACCAGCCAGGTTGCAGAAATACATGACCTTGGAGTTCAGATTGGCCTGGTTATAGGGGGTGGAAACATCTTTCGCGGCCTTTCCGGGGCAAAAGCCGGCTACGACCGGGTAAAAGGGGATTATATGGGCATGCTTGCCACCGTCATCAATGGCCTGGCACTTCAGTCGGCGTTTCGCCAATCCGGTACTCCCTCAAGATTATTTACCTCCATCAGGATGGAACCGGTTGCCGAATACTGGCACCGCGACAAAGTTGTTGAAGCACTCGAAGCCGGGCATGTATGCATCTTCTCAGCCGGAACCGGAAACCCTTTTTTCACTACCGATACCACCGCTGCTCTGCGTGGAGTAGAGATCGGCGCGGAAATATTGCTCAAGGGCACCCGGGTGGATGGCGTGTACACCGCTGACCCCGAGAAAGATCCATTGGCTACCCGTTTCGACAGTATCTCTTTCGATGAGGTCATTGCGCGTAACCTTAAAATCATGGACCATACCGCCTTTACACTCTGCCGGGAAAACAATCTGCCCATCATGGTTTTTGACATGAATACCCCGGGAAACCTGAAACGATTGATTTCGGGTGAAAAAATTGGCACCATCATTCAGAAATAAATAATTTTGCCTCCTCGAATGCTAACGAATAAAGGCTATGAACGAAGAAGTTGAAATGATCCTCGAAGATGCCGGGGAAAAAATGGAGCGTTCCATTAAACATCTCGACAGCGAATTGTCGAAAATCCGGGCTGGCCGAGCTAATATTCATATGCTTGACGGGATCATGGTAAATTATTATGGAACTCCTACCCCTCTCACACAAATAGCCAACGTGAATTCGCCCGATCCGCGCACGCTGGCTATCCAGCCCTGGGAAAAGAACATGGTCGATCCGATCGAAAAGTCGATTTTGGCTGCCAATCTCGGGATGACGCCCATGAATAATGGAGAAATCATCAGGATTAACATCCCGATGCTCACCGAGGAACGCCGGCGTGAACTGGTTAAAAAGGTAAAAATTGAAGGTGAAAGCGCACGCGTCGGAATCCGTAATAACCGGCGCGATGGAAATGAACAGCTCAAAAAACTGATCAAAGAAGGCCTTTCGGAAGATGAAGAGAAAGATGCCGAAAAGCTGGTTCAGGAGATGACCGACAGATATATCAAAGTTGTTGACGACAGGCTCTTGGCCAAAGAAAAAGATATAATGACGATCTGACGCCTCCCGGGATCGTCCGGATTCCTATGCAAGAAAAGAATTTCTTACTGCTGAAAAAAATCAACAGTCCGGCGGACCTTAAAAAACTAAGTGAAGCCGACCTGTTGCTGGTTTGCAAAGAACTCAGGGATTTCATCATTGAGGAGGTTTCATGTAACCCCGGGCATCTTGGCGCCAGCCTGGGTGTTGTTGAACTGACTGTTGCCCTTCATTATGTATACAATACTCCCTATGATCAGATCATTTGGGATGTAGGCCATCAGGCTTACGGACACAAAATTCTTACCGGCCGGCGTGATGTTTTTTACACCAACCGGAAATTTAAAGGGATCAGCGGCTTTCCGAAAATGTCGGAAAGCGAATACGACTCCTTTGGAACAGGGCACGCCTCCACATCCATTTCGGCCGCACTCGGCATGGCCGTTGCGGCAGATCGCAAAGGGGAAATCAACCGACACACAATTGCAATAATCGGGGATGGAGCACTCACCGGAGGTATGGCCTTTGAAGGACTGAATAATGCCGGAATCGAACGATCCAACATTCTTGTGGTCCTGAATGATAATAATATGGCCATCGATCCTAACCACGGTGCCCTGAATGATTATCTCATGGATATAACCACTTCGAGAACATGGAACCGGTTTAAGAAAGATACCTGGAAAATTCTTGGCGTTCTGAGCAAAATCGGACCCGATACCCGGCGGATGGTTCAAACCCTCGAGAATGCCATCAAACACATGATACTCAAACAGAGTAACCTGTTTGAATCGCTCCACTTCAGGTATTTCGGGCCGGTCGACGGCCACGATGTCATACACCTGGTCAGGATACTGGAGGATATGAAGAAAATTGAAGGTCCCAAATTGCTCCATATTCTCACCAAAAAAGGAAAAGGAGTGCATCTGGCCGAGATAAACCAAACTGTTTATCACGCTCCCGGCAAGTTTGATAAAGTTACCGGGGAAATTTTTGAAGAGGAGCCTTTGGGTTTTCCGCCAAAATACCAGGATGTATTTGGCCACACCTTGCTCGAACTGGCCAGAATGAATCCTAAAATTATGGGGATCACTCCGGCCATGCTTGCCGGATCATCCATGACCTTTATGATGGAAGAGATGCCCGATCGAACCTTTGATGTAGGAATCGCTGAACAGCATGCCGTTACCTTTTCAGCCGGTTTGGCAGCCCAGGGATTCATACCGTTCTGCAATATCTATTCTTCTTTCATGCAGCGGGCTTTCGACCAGGTTATTCACGACATTGCCCTGCAGAGATTACCCGTTGTTTTTTGTCTCGACCGGGGCGGCCTGGTTGGAACCGACGGACCAACGCACCACGGTGCATTCGACCTTGCCTATATGAGAATCATCCCGAATATCATCGTTTCAGCTCCTATGAACGAGGAGGAATTACGGAACCTGATGTTCACAGCCCAGGAAAAGAATCATGGTCCGTTTGCCATTCGCTATCCAAGGGGTCAGGGCGTAATGACCGATTGGCGACGGCCTTTTGTCAGCCTTCCGATCGGCAAAGGGCGATTGATTATTGATGGATCAGAAGTTGCAGTCCTTTCCGTCGGCCATCCAGGCAACCTGGTGATAAAAGCTTTCCAGATCCTAAAAAAAGAAGGCATTAAACCTGCCCATTTCGATATGCGCTTTATCAAACCTCTTGATGAGGCCATTCTCCATGATGTTTTCACACGGTTCAAAAAAATAATTACGGTTGAAGACGGAACCATAGCCGGCGGTTTCGGCAGCGCAGTAGCGGAGTTCATGGTACATCACAACTATAGCTCAAATCTCAGAATGCTTGGAATTCCTGATGACTTTATTGAACATGGAACCCAACGCCAGCTTTACCGGGAATGTGGTTTTGACCCCGACGGCATCGCAAATGCAGTACGTGAAATCAACCTGATCTGAAATAATCGTCCTCATGGATAAATATTTCCGGAAAATCATTGTACATTTATGCTTGAACTTAACCTGAGAAAACTATGACCTCTTTCATTCAAGCAGTTATTATAGATGATGAAGAAAACAGCCTCGAAGCACTTGCTATACTTCTTCAAAGATATTGTCCGGATGTGCAGGTAGTGGGTACAGCTCAAACAGTCGAATCTGCCATTGAGCTGATAGAGACAGTAAAACCAGAGCTGGTTTTTCTGGACATTGCCCTGCCCGATGGACAGGGTTTTCAGGTTCTTGAAGACGTGGAGTATACCGGTTTTGAAGTGATATTTACGACAGCCTATGACCAGTATGCCCTGAAGGCCTTCGACTTTTCGGCACTCGATTACCTGCTGAAACCGATCAGCACGGAAAAATTACAACAGGCCGTTGATCGCTATACAAAAATCCGTAAAGACACCAACTTTAGCGACCGTGTTTCGGTTTTAAGGGAAGGGTTAAGCAATCGCAATGAACGGATCATCCTATCCTCAATGGATGGTTTTGATGTATATAAGATAGCCGATATTGTCCGTTGCGAGGCCAACGGCAGTTATACCACGTTTTATATCAAGGGCGGCCAGCGCATCGTTACCTCAAAAACCCTGAATAATTTTGAACGCCTGCTTGCCGATCTGACCTTTGTGCGGGTGCATAGCAAACACCTGATTAACCTGGAATTCGTGAAAAAGTATGTCTCCGGCCGCGGAGGATACATCGTGTTTGAGGATGGCAGCCAGGTTGATGTCAGCGAACGTAAGAAAAAAGAATTCATCCTGCGCATGAAGGGCCATGCCCGAACTACCTGATCTGTTTTATCCGGCTTCCTTCCCCATTTATAGGTCCTGGCGTGGCTTCTGTTAGCCCGAACAACCCGTTTAAAAAAATAATTTCGGATCATAATTGTTGCACAGTATGAAAAATTCGTATTTTGGTTGTCGAAAAACAATCACTAACAATTTGTGCTTATGAAAAAATTTACACTTTTATTTCTGATGTTGTCTTTTGTGGCCCTGACCTACGGACAAAAGGTTAAGGTCAATAAGGGCAATCCCGTGCCTTTCGGTTCCGAACTTATGACCCCTGTTCCTCAACCCAGGGAATCAAACCTCAAAGCCGGCGGTGAAGTATTCTATAAGGAAACCTTCAACTGGAAAAATGAAGCTGATCCGAAAGGGTGGACGGCTCCGGCGGGATTCCAGATTGTTGAGGTAACTGACTTTGGCTGTCCATGGGTTTGGCGCGCCGGCACCGACAGTATCAAAGGCGAGTTAACATTTGAGCCGGGCCATGCTTACTCCCTTACTCCTGAAGATGGCTATTTTGTTTTACCAATGGATGAGTATAATTTCAGGGATGGGATCGGTACAGCCAATGTTGCAACAACCTGGTTTCAATTGCCCCCGATCGATTGTTCAACCCGTCCGGGGGTAATTTTAACTTTCAGACAATTTTTCCGTTTGTTTTTAACCCCTAATTTAAAAGTTGGCGTATCAAACGACCTGGGGGTCCATTGGGCTTACTTTAACGTGGTGTATGAAACTCCAACCAGCATCTTCTGCAAAAATCCTTACCCTGAAGTAAATATTTCCGAGGTTGCGGCGGGTATGCCAAACGTTTGGATCAAATTTCTTTGGAACGGAATGAGCGACTATTTCTGGTGCATTGATGATATCCAACTGATGGAAAGTTATAACAACGATATTCTGATGGAAAACACCTGGCAGTATATGATCGACCTTGATAATGCAGACAACGATGAAGGGTTCGTTTATATGACTCCTGCCTCCCAGATAGGAACAGACAACTTTGGGGGCTACACCTTCGCCGGTGCTCTGCTGAATGAAGGTCTGGATGACCAGGAAGGCTGTAATTTGAATGTAAAAGTTTTTAAAAATGGTACATCAGTTTATGATGAGACTTCCGTATCACGCGATATCTGGGCTGTTCAGCGGGATACTTTCCCCGTTACCAAAATTTTCAATCCTGATGGATACGGTAATTATAACATGGTTCTTACTGCTCAGGCGAACCAAACTGATGGACGACTTTCAAACAACTCTTACTCAGACACATTTTACATTACCGACAGCATCTATTCCATTTGTGACTGGACATTTGAAGAGCATGCCAGTACAGCTGCCTGGGGGAACAATGACGGGGACTATATGGGAGTAGCATACGATATCAAGAAACCCTGCGAGGTTAACTCGATATCCTGTATGATTATGCAGAGGCCAAAGAATAAAGTAGCCAGCACCCATGTCGGTTATAATTTTCAGTACTGGCTCTTTAAATATGACGCTACGGAACTTGCCTGGATCGAACTTTTGATGTCAGATTATACTGAAGTGACACAGGAAATGCTTAATACCTGGGTGACCCTACCTCTTCAAAAAGACGGAGAATCCGAATTTTTGGAACCAGGATTCTATGTAGCAGCAATCCAGACATACCATGGTGGTGGACTCGGTCCCAGTAATAGGATTTGGCGGTTTACCATTGGTGCCGACCAGGGCCATCGGTATTCTTATGGCAAAACACTTTTTCGGCGATACAACGACGCAGACTGGTCACAGGCCGATGAACTTGAAATGATCCGACTGCACATCAACAGTATCGGCGCTCCTACCACTGCCGATGTTGTATTCAATGTCGATATGTCTATCCCGATTGCCAAAGGCTCTTTCAAGCCTACCTCTGATTTTGTTGATGTGGCAGGTACCTTCAACGGATGGAACGGCACCGCTCATCATCTCACCGATGCTGATGGCGATGGAATTTACACCATCACCGTTCCCGGATTGGCTGTTTTTCAGAATATTGAGTATAAATACCGGATC
>JAPLDV010000220.1 GCA_026391235.1 Bacteroidia bacterium
TGCATTTGAAAATGAAAAGCAAATCTTTTTGAATAAATTTACCTCTTTAGCGGTAATTTATCGTGTTTCTCATTAAACTTGCTCCAATAGACTCATTTATTACTGCTTTGACAGTAAATATTCGTTTGCTATTTCGAAATAATTTTCAAAATCAGGGAAACATCTTTCCTAATCGGTGATTAAATAGAAAAGCCGCCGTAACATTAGAATTACAGCGGCTTTTTTAAGTCGGGGTGAGAGGATTCGAACCTCCGGCCTCGTCGTCCCGAACGACGCGCGCTAACCGGCCTGCGCTACACCCCGGAGATGGGTGTGTGTTTGGGTGTGAGTGTGGGTGTGGGGTGTGTGTGTGAGTGTGGGTGTGACGGGAGTGCAAATGTATAATTTTTTTGCGTTTAAACAAGGGTACGGAAGTAGAATACATCGCAGGAGAAATGGCCGGTATTGCCCATGTGACCCGGGATTTGTTTGAAACCCAGGTGCTCATACAGCCCGCGGGCCGCATGCATCTGGTCTATCGTTTCCAGATATATTTGTGTATAGCCGAGTTTTACGGCCTCGTCCAAACAAAGCAGCAGCAGCCGCTTGCCCAGGCCAAGACCCCTGGCTTCAGAACGGAAATACATCTTAACGAGTTCGCAGGTTCCCGGCTCCCCCGGCAAAGGCGCAATCCCCGCCCCTCCCAGAATTTGCGGGCCGGTGTACGGGAGGGCCTCAGCGCCCTCCTCCATCAAGCCCTCCCGCTCGATAATGAAATATCGTCTTCCCTCCTGCTGAAAGGCCTCGTACATTTGCTGCGTATCCTGGTCGCCCGAGGCAAAACCACCCCCGACAGCACCATGCTCAATCAATGTTTCCAGGATAATGTCGCGTATAGCAACACTGTCGTCCCTGCATATTGGCCTGATCCGGAAGGTTCCTGCCCTATTGCTGATCAATAATTCCGTGTTTTCCATATCAATGGCCAAATATGAAAAAAAATTATAATTTCTGTCATCGGATAACGTTAATAATCATATATTTGATGATCCGTTTAGTAAAAGTTGGCAATCTTTTTTGTATATTATTGTAATTTAAACCATTAACCATACCCGTTAGTAAGGTATGCCTTGCCATGAAAGCAGTTATTTTTCAATCTCCCGAACCCTTGTTCAACAGCAAGATTACCGATTTGGTAATGGAAATCGAATACATCCGGAAAAAAGAGACGATCGTTACAACCGACCCTTTTATTTACAATCAGTTGCGTAACATTTTCCTGGACCTCGACGCCATGGGTTCGGCACGGGTTGATGGCAACAAAACCGGGTTAAGTAAGTACCTTGAAGCCAAGGATGATGATCCCGAATCCAAAGGAAGAAAGACCGTCGAGATCGATAAAGTATCGGAAACCATGCGCCTTCTGGATGAAAATATTAACGAAACAGTCTTTTTTCAAGGATTCTTTACCGAATTGCACCGGATGATCCGCGAAGGTATCACCAACGAAAGCAGCAGATTTGCAGGCAAATACCGACATACGGCTGCCCGTCCGGATGTACCCGGAAACACCAGTCCGGCCTTCCATCTGGTTGAAACTTTTATGGATAAGCTGATCAGCTACATAAATAAAAAGGAGTCCTCGAAATTTGATGCTATCAAATCGGTTTATGCACATCAGCGTTTTCTTTGGATTCATCCCTTTCGCGAGGCCAATGGCCTGATATCCCGTTTAGTAACATACGCCATGCTGCGAAAGCAAGGATTTGGCGGTGTTGCCGACCGGATAGTGAACCCTACTTTTAGCTTGTGCTGGGATCCTGAAAAATACCTGAAACTCATTCGGCGCGCAGATTCAGAAAAGGAAAAAGACGTTTTTGCATACATCGAATTTGCTTTGGAAGGCTTGCGGAATGATATGGCCAGGATGGATCGCCTGCTGAATTATGATATTATCAGAGAAGATATCCTGAGATCCGCTTTTAAACATCCCCTGTTCGACCGCGTTTTCGGTGAACAGGACCGGCTTATTATCGATTTAGCCATCGATAAACAGGTTTTCCAGGCAGCTGATGTCAGGCTCTTCTTTCCTCAGAAACACCCTACCGAAATCTCAAAAATGTTGAAATGGCTCCGCGATAAAGAGATGATTATCGGGCTCGATGAAAATGCCAGAAAATATGCCATCAACCTGGAAAACAAGTATCTGGTTAAATTAGTCGTAGGAAAACTGGAACGAGCCGGTTTTATTCCATTCACCTAAACAACAAAAGGTGATTTGATCTGTTATTTTTGTACCGTTTTTTCACGTTAATATTCTATATGAAAAGAAAATTTTCCTGGATGCTCCTGGCTGGAACTGTTGTAGTTCTAACTTCGGCGTTCTTTGTTCCGTACAGCAAAAAAGAGATAGTACTCAATGAAGCCATATCTCAGTTTTTATCTTACCGTCATTATCAACCGCTTAAAGAGGATGATAGTTTCTCGGAACGCGTGTTTAACCTTTATATCGACAGGCTTGACCTGAATAAAAGGTACTTTATCCAATCCGATTATGAAGAGCTGTCGGCCTATAAGCTTAAAATTGATAATGAATGGAAAGAACGTTCGCTGGAATTTTTCCAGAAATCATCGAACCTGATTCAGAAACGGCTTCTCGAAACCAAAGCTTATTATACCGAATTCCTTACCGCTCCTTTCGATCTGAAAAAGAACGAAACTTTTGAAACGGATCCTGATAAAACAAAATTCCCGAAGGACAATGCCGAATTGCGCGAATGCTGGCGTAAAGCGCTCAAATTCCAGGTGATGACCCGCGTAGCCGGCAATTTGCAGGTTCAGGACGAAGCTTCCGGGAAATCAGATACCGTGAAAATCAAGCCCGTTGAGCAGCTCGAAGCTGAAGCCCGTAAAGGCCTGCTCGATAATTATAACGACTGGTACGACCGGGTACGCAAAATTGACGAGGACGACCGGTGGTCGATCTATATTAATTCAGTGATCTTAGCATACGACCCGCACTCTGTTTATATGCCACCCCGGGATAAAGAGCGGTTCGATGTGGCCATGTCGGGTAAATATGAAGGCATCGGAGCGACGCTGCGTCAAAAGGACGGTTACCTGATGGTGGTTGACATGTTCCCCGGAAGCCCTTCATGGAGAAGTAAGAAGATTGAGGTTAACGACCTCATCATGAGAGTCGCACAAGGCGATGAGCCCTCGGTTGATATACTTGATATGAAGCAGGAAAATGCCGTAGCCCTGATCAAAGGTCCAAAAAATACCAAAGTGCGGCTTACCATACACAAACGCGATGGTTCAGTGAATGAAGTGGTTCTTACCCGGGCGGTTGTTATCATGGAAGAGTCATACGCCGCATCCCTGATTCTTAAAGATGCTTCCGGATCTGTACGTACCGGCTATATCTTCCTGCCGCAATTCTATCAGGATTTCCAGGACCGCAACGGCAGGAAATGTGCCGATGATGTAGCGCGGGAAATCGATAAATTAAATGCCGAAGGGATCGACGGACTGATCATCGACTTGCGTAACAACGGCGGGGGATCACTTCCTGAAGCCGTGAGAATGGCCGGATTATTTTTCCCAAATGGCCCTGTTGTTCAGATTAAAACCAAAGAGGGAAGCCCCACTATTCTGGATGATACCGATCCCAAAACCCAATATGGCGGACCATTGGTTGTGATGACAAATTACTCAAGTGCTTCGGCATCCGAAATCTTTGCCGCCGCAATTCAGGATTATGGACGGGGAATAATCGTGGGCAGCCCGAGCACCTGGGGAAAAGGCACAGTGCAGCGTGTAACCGATCTGGATGAACATGTAAGCGATAAATACAATGATGTTAAACCCCTGGGAGCACTCTCCCTGACTATTCAGAAATTCTATCGTATAAATGGTAAATCTACTCAGCTTAAAGGAGTTACACCGGATGTCGTTCTGCCGGATTCCTATCAGTTGATGAAGATCGGTGAAAAGGAAGAAGAATATGCCCTTAACTGGGATGAGATAACTCCGGCAAAATACACTCCCTGGCCGGAAACACTTCCGACAGACAAGGTGAAAAAATTAAGTGAAAAGCGCATCAATAATGATGACCAGTTTGCCATGATCCGTGAGAATGCTACCAGAATTAAGAAGGATTCCGAAAGAACCAATTTCAACCTGAACCTCGATGCTTATGTTAAGGAACTTAAGGCTCAATCGCAGGAAGCCAGAAAATTTGAAAAGCAGATAAGAACCTCCACAAGCCTTAAGATTAAGTCGCTCGAATCAGACCTGGCCCTGAACCAAGCCGATACGGCCCGCAGCGAAATCATGCAGCGCATGATCGATGAACTCTCGAAGGATATTTACCTCGAAGAGGGGGTGATGGTTATCAGGGACCTTATAAAGAAGTAGGCAGTAGGCAGTAGGCAGTAGGCAGTCGTAGAGA
>JAPLDV010000364.1 GCA_026391235.1 Bacteroidia bacterium
GCTACACGATTATTTACAGCAATATTCTGCATGTCTATAGTAAGCCTCCCTTCCTATGATCTTTTTTTCATTGACTCGACGACATCTACAATACCCAACTGTACAGCCTCTTCAGTGGACAGCCATGTATCAACATCCCTCAAAAGATATTTTTCCAGTTCTTGGCGGTCTTTTATGTTGGAATAATTCATGTAATGATTCAGAATGCGTTCGTGAAGCATATCTTCCTCCCGGCGACCGGCGATAAGCTGGCTGTGATTACCGATGTTCATGGCCGAAAAGCGATGGGATAAAATGGACGTACGTGGCGTAACGACCCTATGGCCTTTTTCGCCGGTCATAAAAATAATCAGCCCCATGGAAGCAATTATTCCAATTCCTGTCGTGTATATGGGAATCTTTGACCATTCCATGATGTCAATAATTGAAAAACCGTCCGTGCAGGTACCGCCCGGCGAATTAATAACCATCTGTACCTGGTTGATGTTTCCCTTGATATTGTATCCGATGATTTCTTTGCAGACGCTTTCAGCCTTTGCTTCATTGATAGTACCGGAAAGATAAATGATACCGTAATCAGATAATTCCTTTTCTTTGTCTTTAATTTCTTCTTTTGCCATAGCCGCGTCCCCCTTTTTTGTATCTGTTTTAGGGATAAGCTAACATATGAGCGTTCCATATTAAGGAACGATTTCATCTTTTTATTAAAATATAGGTTGCAATAATAATTTGTTGCAGAGGGTTGGAAAATATATTTTGCTGTAAGCGGTTATTTAATTGTTAATAATGGTTTTCAGGTCGAAATGCTTGTTTTGTCGGATAACTACCCATCCGTGTCCATGTATTCGCGATACCCGTATAGCCAGTGTAAAGGCCACATCCGTCTACCATCTTCGCCGAAGGTGATGTCCTTTCGAACGAGAAGTGATTTACGTTCGTATTTGTCGAGAATCTCGTAGCGCGGCCATGTAGACTTGGTGTTTTTATCTCCTTTCCACCAGTCGGTGTGCTTATCCCACCAAGTTTCGCACAACAGCATTGTGTACCACTTAAGCGCCGAGGTCTTTTTGAAGCGCTCCTTCATGAATGGCACGACCTTCTGCTGGAGCCTTTCAGCATCAGACGCGAGATCGGCGACTCTGCTTTTCATGATGAGCACTTTGCACTCAAGCGCAATCGCGTAACCATCGGCAACGAGAAGTGTGTCGAGATGCTCGTACTTATCAAATGTGACCTCCTGAAAGACTGCGCCATGAGGGTAATCCTGAAGGAACGCAAGACTAAATTGGAATGATAGATTGCGCTCAGGAAAGCCAGTGTTTTCACTTTCCCCCAGTCGAAAAACATCGAGCATTGATCCGAACCTATCCGCCGCTTTGCTAATGATTCCTGAAATGTCAATCGTTGAGTCCACTGCATACCGCCTCTCGACATAATAATGTTAATATGTATCGATTATAATAGCCTAAATCTCACTATAGCAATTCGCAATTTTTTTAATTTCTAACTTCATCTCATTAACAAGGTATTCTGGTTTTAAAAGCCGCGCCTCTTCGCCAAAGGAAAGCAGCCAGCTGATTAATTCCGGCTCGGAAGAAGAAATAAATTTCAAAATGATTTTATTTTTACCTTTTTTAATAATTTTTTGATCCGGGCTCCATATTCGCTCTGAAACATAAGCGGCAGACCAACCTGTGAAGGCCGCTTCCACTTCAAATGCTTTATCCTTGATAAGTCCAAATTGCTGATTGAATGTTTTCTCAAAATCAAACTTGTCCGGCTGAAATTTGACATCCGTCATATCCACAGATTTCATACGATGCACAGCAAGAAGAGGATCATACTTTGGAGCACGGTATGGTTTGCCCGGTTCTTTGGCCTTTTGTGCGTGTAAATAAACCGCGTCATGATATGAAAATAGTTTCAGTGGTTTGATGTA
>JAPLDV010000589.1 GCA_026391235.1 Bacteroidia bacterium
CATGTATCTTCCCCGTGCTACTTACCATACCGGGCCCCTTTCCCTTCATGATATGGCATTTGCAGGTAAAAATAAGCTAATCGCGGTAAACACGCTTTTTTCATGCCTTAGTTATATTGACCAGAATAACAGCTTCACTCCCTTTTGGCAACCACCTTTTATCGATGAGCTGGCACCTGAAGACAGATGCCACCTGAATGGCATGGCCATGGAGAACGGAGAAATTAAATACCTTACAGCCCTTGGAACAACCAATACGAAAGGCGGCTGGCGTGAAAACAAAATGCAGGGAGGTATTGTCATGGAGTATCCATCCGGAAGAATCATTTTAGATGGACTGGGAATGCCTCATTCACCCCGGATTTTCGATGGCAAGCTTTATGTTTTAAATTCCACACAAGGCGAACTGATTCGTGTCGATCCGTTGAAAGGAAGCTATGAAGTGGTCTGCAATATTGGTGGATTTGCACGGGGAATCGACAAAGTAGGAGATTATCTGTTTATCGGCATTTCCAAATTGCGGCACAATAGTAAATCATTCAGCGATTTACCTATCGCAAAAACATCATTTGCAGGGGTCGTTGCTGTTTATTTGCCTTTTGGCAGCGTTTCGGGCGGGGTTAAATACCAGATGAGTGTGGATGAGATCTATGATGTAAAAGCAATAAACGCCTTACGTCCAAACCTGCTATCCCCCGATATGGGTGTGCACAAGCTTGCCATTACCATTCCCGGAAAAGACTTCTGGGGGATACCGGAAAAAGAAAATCCCGGATCGTAAGGAAGTTGTTTTTGTACCTGATTGTTCCGCAGGAATACGATAGATCATGATAAAACCAGGATTCGAAGATTGGAGAGACAAAACTGTTGTTATACAAGGTGGCGCTGGTCGATGGAGGATTCAATGATTACTGTGGCGTTTAATATCTCAATAAACTTATGTCGTCAAAATGAATATACAGCTTAGAAAAGACTTTGACTATTCGCTGGTGGTTCCAACCAGCATGGGCGTAAGGATAACTCCTGTTAACGGACAACCGGTGCATAGCAGTGATACCTTTAAAATGCAGGTTACGAGTGCTGAAACCAATGTTGCAAGTATCCCGGCTTACCTGGGTCTTCCTGTAAAAGTGCTGACTACATTCGTAAAGGATAGTCCGATTGCTCAATTGATCAGGAATAACCTTGCCAGCCGGCACATGGCTTACGAAGGTAAAGAAATAGAGCAGGGCGGTCCCTGGGGGTACCGCCATCAATTTAATATTGCTGACAGTGGCTTTGGTTCACGCGGACCCCGCGTACAGAATGATCGTGCAGGTGAGGTAGGCCGGACATTAAATGTCCGGGATTTTGATTTGGAACGTATTTTTGTCAAAGAAGGTGTTCAAATTCTTCATCTTTCCGGATTAATTGCAGCCTTATCAACCGAAACAAGCACTTTTTGCCTGGAATTAGCCCACACTGCAAAAAAGGCCGGTACCCGTATTTCATTTGACCTTAACTTTCGTGCATCCTTCTGGAAAGACAGGGAAAAAGAATTGCGGGGAATTTTCACTGAGATTGCCTCAATTTCGGACATACTCGTTGGTAATGAGGAAGATTTTCAACTTTGCCTGGGCATTGAAGGCCCTAAAGCAGGTGGAAAAGATATTGATGCTCAGATAGATGGTTTTAAGGAAATGATTGACAAAGTAAAAGTGGCATTCCCAAACGCTTCAGTATTTGCCACAACTTTAAGACAAGTCATCCATACAAACAAGCATCTCTGGGGTTCAATAATGCTCGAAGGAAACAACTGGCATGTTATTGAGCCCCGAGAAATAAATGTTCTCGACCGCATTGGGGGTGGCGATGGTTTTGTTGGGGGATTTCTCTACGGTATCCTTAAAGGTTGGGAACCCGAAAAATGCCTCCGGTTTGGATGGGCCAGTGGCGCATTAGCCACAACTTTCTTAACTGACTATGCACAACCGGCCGATGAGGATATGGTTTGGAGTATCTGGCAAGGGAATGCAAGGGTAAAAAGATAATTTCCAGATAACTTCTATTTGTAAGTGTCTAACAACCTGGCTACTTCGATGCAATTCTGCACCATACCGGCAGGATATCTTTTTTCGGGGAATACTTCCAACGATGATCTGAGCAGCATGACGTAATCCAATTCGCTGATTTTACCGTACGTGTCGGTAACCTTGGCCAAATTCAATCCCAAATGCTTAGCCAAAAAGTAATACATGGCTTTCCGTTTTGAATAGCCATAATCATGCACTTCATTTTCCAGATGGACGTTCTCGACTTTGGTTTCGGCCCCAAAAAGTGAATACACCTTTTTTATGTAGAGATACTCAACCAAGGGTGTATTCCGGGTCCAGTCATCACCATCCGAAATGATTAACATGGGCTTTGGTGCGAAAGCAGCCGCTATTTCGGCATTGTTTGTTTCGAAGGTTCCGTTTTTATGGATGGGCATCCCGCTTTCACATTCGCAGCCACCAAAAAAATGGCACGAAACCATCACAACCGGCACCGAAACAGCAATTCTGCTATCCGTAGCCGCTACTAAAAAAGATTGCGTACCACCACCCGATGCACCGGTTACGGCTATACGGTTCTCATCAACATTGCCCAGCGAAAGCAGGAAATCAATCACCCGCATGCTGTTCCAGGTTTGCAATTTGAGCACTTGCGCAAAATCGTGTTTACAAGGCACCGATTCGCCCCAGCCTACCATATCATAGGCAAAAACGGCTGCACCCATTTTGGCCAGTGTAATGCAGCGTTTCTGCACATCAACCCTGAACCTGCCATAATCCGGTGCATCATCAAAATGCCCGTGCGGACAAAGTACGCCTGGTATTTTTCCTGAAAATCCCTTTGGCAAATACAGATTTCCGGTAACGTAAAACCCGGGCAGGCTCTCGAAGGCAACATTCTCTACCGTATAATCATTAAATTCCTGTTTGTTCCTCCGAATGGGGTTTAAGGCGCATCGCTTTGGCAAGGTATCCAGTTTTGCACCATGGATAATTGTTGCCTTGATCTGTTTGGCACGTGCTACCCAGGATTCTTTATCATGATAGGTGGCTGCGTACTTTTCAAGGTTCTGCTTTCCCTGTTCTTCGGTATAATACTCTCCCTGGAGCAGGGTTGTCTGGCCTTTGGTGGTAATTACCAGGAATTGAGACAGGATCAGAATCAAAAATGCCTTTGTTTTCATTCGCTTTGAGGTAAATATGATTGTTATAACAGAGTATAATTTTAGTTCATTTTCCTGTACCAGGGCAATCGTTCCAGTGGTACATTTATTTTTTGTTTTACCGGGCCGTTCACAATGGTTCCATCATCGCCCTGCCATTTTCCCTGAGGGAAAACTACTTCCCTCTCCCGTTTTCCCTTTTCAACAACAGGTGCAACCAGGATATGATCCCCGAGTAAAAACTGGTCTTTGATCATTTCAAATCCTTTGCCGGGAAAAACATATTCCATATTCCGAACCATGGGTTCGCCCGATTTTGCAGATTCCCTGGCCAATTCAAGAATTTCAGTACCCATTTTTAAATGCAGGTTGGCCATATTTTTGCAGATAGCCAGATTCTCTTTGCTCAGGATACGCCAGGGGGCTGCCGAAAATTGCATCATGGGCATCAGAGTGCTGACTTGTGCCGAACGCACCACCAGTTCCTCTTCCAACACAGATGAGTTAAACGACTCATATTCACCGCCACCAATCATATCAGGGCATCCGAAGGAATAACCCAGTAATCCCAACGACAGCATGTCGGGGATTAAAGCCTGTAAATCGCTCCAGGTATGTTCTTTATCACGCAATCGCTGCGCCAAAGGCTGCCCGGCTACCTTCCAGCAGGCACGCAATTCGTTTAACTGAAAATCGAGACCCAATTTTGCATGCAATTCACATTGTTCATTAGGACTGATATCTTTCAGCGAGTAAACGCCCAAATATCTTTCGGGATCGCCGGCATCAAACTTAAAACCATCAACCCCATATTTGTCCATGAGGTTTTTAAGCTGACTTTTATACCAGGCAACCGCTTCCGGATTCGACATGTCGAGCAAAGCACTGTAACCGTTCCACCATTGTACGATGGCCGGCGATGTTTTTTCTTTGTCGGCGAACAGGAAAACCTTCTTTTGCGACAACTCCCGAAACATTCGGGTATCAGGGCTCACAAAAGGCACAACCCAGAGCATTACCTTAAATCCCATTTTATAAAGCTGCTCAATCATCCCTTTCGGATCGCGGAATCTTGTACCGGAAAACTCCCAGGTACCGTAATACTCCTGCCAGTTATCGTCAATCATCAGCACTCCTGAAGGGAAACCATTATCAATAATTGCCTGTGCGTATTTCAAAATATCGGCTTCATTCTGATTGTATTGCAGTTCAATCCAGGTATTGTACTGCGGATTGGTAAACAACAGCGGATCCGGTGATTTCCCGGAAGCAGGGAAAAACTTATTGCTCACATAGTTGAAAACATCACGCAAAGTTTCACCATGTTTCCCTGTTAGAACTTCTGATTTATTGTAATCCACCAGAATTTTATCTGATGCAAATTCAATTCCAAATGGCCCTTCACTCCAGATAAACCTTCCTTTACTTGATATATACAGCGGTTGTGCCTGATTAGATCCGCAATGGTCGTTCAGGTTGTAATGATATGCCTCATTGCCAAAAGGCATTTTGCGGCCATCATAATCAACTCCGCCCCACCATTTTTCGTTTTCAAGTAGAGTAATTTCTTTCCTTGTATTTATTGGGTTTTGCCCGGCACAATCAATGACAAAAACCATAATAAAAGAAATCAGAATAAGTGGATTAATTATTAATTGTTTCATGGCTTATTTAGCAAAAACATTTTTTTTCAAAAAAATCCC
>JAPLDV010000676.1 GCA_026391235.1 Bacteroidia bacterium
ATGAATATACCGGGCTTCGTTCAGGGATTTATTCTCTCCCATCACAAGGACGGACGGTTTGATATAATCCTTTATGAATGAGGTGGTTTGGCCCATAAAACCTTTAATGATTTGGGTATGGTCCTGACAAAGCATGGTCGGGATCGGATCCCATTTTGCAGAATAATCGAATAGGGTAAAATAGTCCTGGTTTTGGGCAATGCGGCGTGATTCGGTGGCATCGATAGTAGAGAACTCATACTTGAGCGGATCGTCGATGAGTTTAAAATTCTGGAAGGCAAGTGTTTGAACAAAGTCGAGCTTTTGATTAGCCTCCGGGTCGATCGTGTCGCCATCATAAATCTGGGCGCAGATATCTACATTTTGTGCAGCAAGAGCGATATCAAAGGAATCAGCACCTGAGCACATCGCGAACAGGAATCCTCCTTCGGCCACATAGCTTTTGATGGTCATGGCGACGTAAAGTTTCATTTTCGAGACTTTGCTGAAACCATATTTTGTGGCCATGGCCTCATTATCGGCAACCTGTTTCTGATACCAGATCATGTGGTTGAAAGTTTTATAGAACCGGCCGTACTGTCCGGTAAAGTCTTCATGGTGGAGGTGCAGCCAATCGTAATTTTTCAGTTTGCCTTCGATAATTTCACCATCGTAAATCTGGTCAAAAGGAATTTCGGCATAATCGAGGGCCATGATTACGGCATCATCCCAGGGTTGCTTATCGACCGGTGCATAAACGGCGATTTTCGGGGCTTTCTCCATTTTGATTACATCCATATTGATATCAGGCCGGGCAATCTCATCAAGGATCTGAAGGCGCGAAGCATCGGCAATGATTTCGGTCCTGATTCCACGGAGGATACATTCCTGCTGGATTTCGTCGGAGTAAGGGATCAGAAAGCTGCCGCCGCGGTAATTCAAAAGCCATTCGAGCGTATTTCCTTTCTGCAGGGCCCAATAAGCGATCCCGTATGCTTTGAGGTGATTAGTCTGGTTGTTATCCATAGGCACGAGCAGATAGGCTCCATGGCTGGATATCGGCAGGAGAAAGAGCAAAATCAGGAAGGTAATTATAGATTTAGTCCTCATAATTCTAGAAAGCATCCGGATATTCCGGTGGTTGATTGGGGCGGTTCATTCTGGACTCGAACTTGACTGATGAATTATCGATATCGTCGTAAACCGGTATGCCGAAGTCCTCATCAAGTTCGGTGAATTTGGCCTGTTCAGCGCGGAAGCGGAGTTGGATATCACCCACTGATCCGTTACGGTGTTTAGCGATAATGATTTCAGCCAGGCCGATGGTAGAGCGTCCGTCCTTATCCTCAGTAAGGCCATATTTTTCAGGACGGTGGATAAAGATGACGATATCGGCATCCTGTTCGATGGCACCGGATTCACGCAGGTCGGAAAGTTGCGGGCGCTTGTCACCAGAGCGGAGTTCAACCGAGCGGTTCAGCTGCGACAGGGCAATGATCGGGATATCCAGTTCCTTGGCAATTGCCTTGAGTGATCGGGAGATACTGCTGACCTCCTGTTCGCGGTTACCCTGGCTATCCGGTGGACCGCTCATCAGCTGAAGATAATCGACCACGAGCAGTTCGATTTTATGTTCCAGTTTCAGCCTCCGGGCTTTGGCACGGAGTTCAAAAACGGAAATTGCCGGGGTATCATCAATAAAAATAGGGGCCTTGAGAAGGCTTTTCAGCTTAATCTCCAGCTGTTCCCATTCAAATTTCTGAAGGTGACCGTTCCTGATTTTCTCGGCGGCCAGTTCGGTTTCACTGACGATAAGCCGGTTAACCAACGAAAGGCTCGACATTTCAAGTGAAAATACGGCAACCGGTTTGTTGTGATCGACAGCCATGTTACGGGCCATGGAAAGCATGAAAGCGGTTTTTCCCATGGATGGGCGGGCTGCAATAATAATTAGGTCGGCAGGTTGCCAGCCTGAGGTAATGCGGTCGAGCCTGGTGAATCCCGAGGGAACACCGCTCAAACCAGCTTCTTTGGAGGACAGCTCTTCCATCCGCTTCAAAGCTCTGTCAATCAGTATATCTATCCGAAGAGTCTCTTTTTTGATGTTGGTGAATGCGACTTCAAAGAGTTCACTTTCTGCGAAATCGAGGAGTTCATCAACGTCCTGAGTGGAATCGAACGCCCTTTCCTGGATATCTGACGAAACCCTGATCAATTCACGCTGGATATATTTTTGTGCAACGATGCGGGCATGGAATTCAACGTGGGCAGCCGATGCAACCTTAGTTGTAAGCTGGGTAAGGAAATACGGGCCTCCAACAATATCCAGCTTGCCCTGTTTTTTTAGCTCTTCAGTTACCGTGAGGAGGTCGATTGGTTGAAGGTTCATGGATAAAGCCCTGACCGACTCAAAAATAATCCGGTGGGTATCCTTGTAAAAGCTGTCGGGTTTCAGTATGTCGATCACAGAGATGATCGCATCTTTTTCCAGCATGATGGCTCCAAGAACGGCTTCTTCCAGTTCTATCGCCTGTGGAGGGATTTTTCCGAGGTCCTGCATGATTTCCTGGACCCGCCTGTTGGTATCAATATTTTTCTTCTGAGCCATTCAATCTATAGTTTGGGGGAACAAAGATGATCTGAAAATTAATTAAAAAAACCATTACTTTCGGCTTTGTTGATAAATCTGAAACTGCTAGATCATGATAGTTTTTCCGTGCGCCAAAATCAATTTGGGATTGTATGTAACAGGCAAGCGAGATGATGGTTACCACAATATTGAGACTTTTTTTTACCCGATTGGTTTTTCCGATATTCTGGAAGTGGTTCCGGATCGGGATAGCCGGCCGGGTATTATTGACCTTACTCTTTCCGGATTAAAGGTAGAGGGATCTGAAGCTACCAATCTCGTCATCAAGGCTTACCGGATGCTTAATGAACAGTTCGGTTTGCCGGGGGTAAAGTCGTATCTTCATAAATGCATCCCAACCGGTGCCGGTTTGGGGGGAGGGTCGTCGGATGGGGCATCTATGCTGCTGATATTAAATAGGATTTTTGACCTAAATCTCCCCGACACTGATCTTTTCGGTTTAGCGTTCAAGCTAGGCAGCGATTGCCCATTCTTTATTAGTCCGGAGCCCTCCTTCGCACGGGGCCGTGGTGAGCAATTGTCGCCGGCACATATATCACTTAGAGGATTTTACATCTTGCTCTTCTATGCAGGAAAAGGGATATCCACTGCCGAAGCTTACAAGTGTGTGACGGTAATGAAACCAGTTGTGCCGTTTAAAAAGGTTGAAAAGTTACCGGTTGCCGGTTGGAAGGATCTTGTGCGAAATGTATTTGAGCCCTTTGCATTTGAGCAATTGCCAATTTCAAAATACATCAAAGAAGAGTTGTATCGTGCGGGGGCCATTTATGCCAGCATGACCGGCAGCGGGTCGGCAGTTTATGGCCTTTTCGACCACGAGGTTGAGATTCCGGAGGGGATATCAGACTATTTCATCTGGAAAGAGTCCTTTTGATACTATTCTCCGTGGTTTTTCTTATTTCTTCTTTCCGAGTCGTTTCGATTTTTTTGACTCTTTTGGCGGCTTCGGTGTTTTTGACTGAGATTTTTCCAAAAGTTTTTTAAATATTGATCCCGATTCACTCAACTCAAGAAGGAGCTGATTTTTAGTTACTATCTGACCTTCAGCTATATGTATTTTTTTAACTTTACCCGAGATTGAGGCGTAAACTTTATTCTTCATTTTCATTGCCTCCAGTATAAAGAGGCATTTGGATGGATTGACCTGCTGGCCTTCCCTGACCATAATCTTCAGCATGGTTCCGGGAATTTGGGCGGTAATTTTGGTCAGATCCTCCGGTTCGTAAGGTTTATGCTTACGGAATTTATCGGTAAGCATTGTTTTAAAGTTGGTCCCCTCATAAGAGAAGATATCCAGATCTTTTTCGTCGATGTCCATATTCTGAGCGTTAAACCAGATTAAAGTGGTATGCAGCCGTGTTTGCGTTGCGAACGAGGAACGTCTTTTGTTTCGAGTACTTCCAGTGCATGAAGCAAAAATTTACGGGTTTCACTTGGTTCAATGACAGCATCGACATACCCTTTGGCGGCGGCGACGTATGGATTAGCAAACTTATCTTTGTATTCCTTGATTTTCTGTTTGCGCATCTTCTCGGGATCTTCTGCCGTGGTAATTTCTTTTCGGAAAATGATATTGGCGGCACCTTCCGGCCCCATTACGGCAATTTCGGCCGACGGCCAGGCGAAAACGTTATCCGCATTGAGGTGACGGCTGTTCATGGCAATGTATCCTCCGCCATAGGCTTTTCTCAGGATTACCGTAATTCTTGGCACTGTGGCTTCGCTATAGGCATAGAGGACTTTAGCGCCGTGACGGATAACTCCGGCATGTTCCTGGTCGACACCGGGAAGATATCCGGGAAGGTCGACGAGGGTGATCAGCGGAATGTTGAATGCATCGCAGAAACGGATAAACCGCGCAGCTTTATCGGAAGAATCGACATCAAGAACACCGGCGAGGTAGATGGGCTGGTTGGCGACAAATCCAATGGTTTGGCCGTTCATCCGGCCAAAGCCGATCACAATGTTTTGAGCAAACATCTCTTGAATTTCGAAAAACTCCGAGCCATCGGCAATGGCCCGGATTACATTCCGTACATCATATGGCTGTTTAGGGTCGACCGGAACAATATCGTCGATTCTAAATGAGTTTTTGGGGTTCCTTGGTCTTAAGCGCTTGGCTTTCTGAGAGTTGTTCCACGGGATATAGGAGATCAGGGTTTTGATCTGTTCGAAGCATTCCTGTTCACTTTTAGCAAAGAAATGGGCATTACCGGTAACGGTGCTGTGAATTTTAGCCCCGCCCAGTTCTTCCATCGAAATTTCTTCACCCAGAACTGTTTTAATGACTTCGGGACCGGTGATAAACATTTTAGATATTTTATCTACCACGAACACAAAGTCGGTAAGGGCAGGGGAGTAAACTGCCCCCCCAGCGCATGGGCCGAGGATGACGGATATCTGAGGTATTACGCCTGAAGCCAGAGTGTTTCTGTAGAAGATTTCGCCATATCCGGCCAGGGAATTTACGCCTTCCTGAACCCGGGCGCCACCAGAATCGTTGATACCGATCAGCGGAATTTTGAGTTTCAACGCATGATCCATGATTTTGGTGATTTTCCTTGCATGCATCAAACCGAGTGATCCTCCTGCAACGGTGAAATCCTGGGCAAAAATACAAAGGGGAGATCCGTAAATTTTACCAGTTCCGGTTATAACTCCATCCCCGGGAAGTTCTTTCTTTTCCATGTCAAAATCCCGACCTTCATGTTGGGCGAACAGGTCGTATTCCTGGAATGAATCATCATCGAGAAGGCCGATCACCCTTTCACGGGCAGTCATTTTTCCCATTGCCTGCTGTTTTCTGATAGCGGTTTCCCCACCACCCTGAAGGACTTGTTCCCTCCGTTCAACTAATTCCCGGGTTTTACGTTTTAATGACATAGGGATATAGGTTTATTTATCACACTTTACCGGATACAAGATTACGAAAAAAATTGATTAGCGGAAAGCTTTGCTGCAGGGCATAAAAAAACCCCGGGTTTACGGGGTTTTTAAATATTGATACAAGGGTCAATTACTTAACGGGTTGTTGAACTTTTACCGGAAGGATTTCCAGCAGTTCCACTTCGAAGATAAGGGTTGCATTCGGAGCGATTCCGCTTCCCTGCGGGGGCCTGGCGCCGTAAGCCAGATTGCCGGGAATATAAAACTTAAATTTGGAACCTACTGGCATCAGCTGAACGCCTTCGGTCCAACCAGGGATAACATTGCTGAGAAGAAATTCAACAGGCGTACCTCGTTCCACGGAACTATCGAAAACTTTGCCGTCGATGGTGGTTCCATGGTAATGAACCTTAACCGTACTGGTTGCTGTTGGTTTCGGGCCGGTACCTTGGCGCATAACTTCATATTGCAGGCCTGATGGGGTGGTTGTGACACCGGTTTTTTTACCGTTCTCGGCTAACCAGGTCTGTCCTTCGGAAAGTGAGGAAGCAGCTTTTTTCTCCATCAGGTTGCCGAAATAGGCCTGGAGGATCGGACCTGATGCCTCTTCAGTTATCAGTGGTTTTTCATTGGCATAAACATCCTGAAATGCTTTTGCAAATGCCTGAAGGTTAATTTCATCCATTCCATTTTTTTTCACGCTGCTGGCAATGTTTACACCCAGGGCATAACTGGCTGTATCAGCAGGGGTAGCTAATGTTACCGCACCGATTTTCAGTGTTGAGTTTTTCATTTGTCCGCATGATGTTACGGTCACAAGGGCTAAGATCAATAACCCGACCAACGATTTTGTTTTCATTCGTAAATAATTATGTAATTGATATCAAATTAATAGTGTACTCATGGAGCCCTCAATCATTTTCATTGTCATTTGAGAAACTGAGTTCGTGAGGGGTTCATTCTGATTCAAATTTATTTTGCGCAAAGGTAACGGATTGTGTCAAATAAAAAAGGGGGGGCGGGAACCCCTTTTTTTACCAGGACATTTTCGTGTAAGGTTTGTCTTTGAACGGAGAAATCGATGATTTTGAAATTGTTTCTTTATAGGCTGGCCAGGTGGTTGTAAAGAAAAGGTCAACCTGATCGAGCATTTTTTTCAATTCTTTTTCAGCAAGTTCAACGGTAGTTTTCTGTGTGGCCGATAGGGCATCGAAACCATCGGAGGCAGATGAAAGGGCACCTGTGACCTGTGACCGCAAATTATATGGTGCCGGACTGGCTCGCTGAGTTTCTGTTGGGCGTTCAGGGGATATCCTGCTCGTCAAAGCTGTAAGCGTATCTTTGATAGTGTTGGTTTCCTGCCGGAGGGTTCGGATCTCTTCCGATCTTCCCGTTGGTAATTCTTTGATGATCAAATCGATTGCGTCCTGCGCCTGCTTTATGAGTTCCATCGCAGCAGTCAGTTTATCCACCTTTTTCTGAAATGCAAGGACAAATTCCTTGCGGGCGACGAGGTCGCTCATTTTGTAAGATACTCTCGGATCGATCTGTACTTCGATCCAGGTAGAATCTGATTGACCGGCGTAGCTGTATTTAACCATATATTTTCCCGGGAAGACCGACATACCACCGGGTTCCTGGCCTCCCCGTTCCTGAGTTGAGCCCGGCTGCCGGAATCCTTTTTCATCCAATCGCCAGGAGGCTTTATTGATGCCTGCGGCCGGGTAATCCTGCAGGGTCCTTATTTTTTCGCCGGATGCATTAAATATCTCAATCTGCACAGGTTCCACATTTCTGGAGGCATCACCGCCACGCATACCAAATCTTCCGCCACCGAAACCACCGGATCTTCCACCACCACCTCCTCCGCCAGGGCGTGCGCCCGCGGTGGTTTGGGCGGTTGACTGATCCGATTCAGCCGGCGGCTCGCGTTTGATCGGTTCTTTAACGGAATAGGTAAGAATCCCTGAAAGCGATTTGGTTTGTCCGGAGAAATATCCGTTCCCGGCGCTGTAAACGCCTGCCTGACTTTTAGATCCTATATGATAGGCAACCGGAGAAGAAAATGCAGTTATCTTATTGTCCAACAAAGATATGCCTTGTTTTGCAATTTGTCGCAGCGGCCGGATATCGTCGATGATATAAACTGAACGGCCAAAAGTTGCGATGATAAGATCATTCTCGCGCGGATGAATTTTCAGGTCCATGGTTGAAACTGTTGGGAAGCCTCGGGTCCATTTGGTCCAGGTAACACCATAATCGATACTGACATACAATCCATATTCGGTTCCAAGGAAAATCAGGTTGGGCTCAACAGGATCCTGGATTACACTCAGGCAATATCCGGAAACTTTGGTGTCATCGATCATGCGAGTCCAGGTTTTGCCATAGTTTTTGGTATAAAACAGATAAGATCCGAAGTCATTCTGGCGATAGTTGTTGACCACTACAAAGGCTTCACCGGGATTGTGGTTTGAGACATGGATCTGCGGGATCCAGGCATTTTTCGGAAATCCTTTAATATTTCCGGCGAGATTGGTCCAGGTAGCACCTCCATCGCGGGTGAGCTGGAGGTTGCCATCATCGGTCCCGATCCAGATCTCATCTTTCAGGAGCGGACTTGGGGAAATAGCGATGATTGTACAGTGGGTTTCGGCACCGGTAATATCATAAGTTAATCCGCCGGTTCGATTTTGTTTGAGTTTTGCTGTATCGTTGGTAGTCAGATCCGGTGAAATAAGGGTCCAGCTGTCGCCACGATCCGGGCTTTTATGAAGGAACTGGCTGGCGAAGTAGATTGTTGTTTTCTCAAATGGATCATGAGCGATTTCCGCGTTCCAGTTAAACCTAAGCTTTGTTCCTTCGGGGTGTATAGGCTGAATATCTTTGCTGTCGCCCGTTTCCCTGTCGAATCTGCCAACACTGCCGCTCTGCGACATAGCATATCCGAAGCGGTTATTTGAGCTATCAACCATCATATCGAAGCCATCACCGCCCATAACGGTTTGCCAGTGATAATACTGGATGCCGCCGCGCTGCAGAACGTTGCTGGGTCCGTACCACGAGCCGTTATCCTGCAAGCCTCCATATACATTGTAAGGAAAATCCAGATCCCAGTTGATGTGGTAAAACTGACCGAGCGGCAGGTTGGTCACATACCTCCAGGTAACACCCCGGTCCTGGGATATTGCCAGTCCGCCATCATTACCATCTATCAGGAAATTATTATTCCGGGGGTTGATATACCAGGCATGGTGATCGGGGTGAAGTCCGCGCGTAGACATATTTTCGAAAGTTAATCCTCCGTCCTCGGTTTTGGAAACGCCAGAGAACAAGTTATATACCCGGTCGGGATCCATTGGGTCGGCGTGAATTTCGTGATAGTAGAATGGCCGGTTGCTCACATTTTGATCGGTCATTTTTGACCAGGACTGACCTCCGTCGTCGGAGCGATAAAGCGCGTTTTTCGCACATTCAATCAGTGCATAAATCCTTTTATTGTTGCTTTTCGGGATTGCCAGGCCAATACGGCCGATTTCTCCTTTGGGTATCCCTTCCTTCTCGGTTAGTTTTTTCCAGTTTTTCCCGCCGTCCCAGGTAATATATAAACCTGATCCCGGACCGCCTGATTTCAGGAACCATGGCCAGCGCTGATGTTCCCACATGCCAACCACCAGTTTATTAGGGTTAACGGGGTCCATGACCATATCGCCAACGCCGGATAATTCATTGGTAAACAGGATTTGTTTCCAGGTTTCACCCCCGTCGGTTGTTTTGTAGACACCACGCTCGGGGTGGGGACCCCAGGGAGAACCGATTGCGCCAACGTAAACGATATCAGGGTTGGTTGGATCGATAATGATCCGGTGTATATTCCGGGTTTTTTCGAGGCCTTTGAGCTCCCAGGTTTTACCTCCATCGATTGAGCGATAGACGCCAAAGCCCGAATTCAGGCTGTTCCGGGGATTGCCCTCACCGGTTCCAGCCCAGATAATATCCGGGTTGGCCTGATAAATATCTAAAGCTCCTATCGACGCAACGGCCTCTTTATCAAACAAAGGAGTCCATTCCATCCCGCCGGATTCTGTTTTCCAAAGGCCTCCTGAAGCAGATCCTATGTAAATAATATTTGGATTGGTTTCAACCGCATCGATGGCGGTAACCCGCCCCGACATACCGGAAGGCCCGATGCTACGGGCGTTTAATCCTGTGAGCTTTTCCATGTCGAGTTTCTGCCCGGGCAAGGGAAGGGCAATAAGGGCAACGAGAGCCAGGAGCATGTTCTTTTTCATAAGAGTCAGGTTTTATCCAAAAGTAAAAACCTTTTGAAAGGTTGGTTACCCCGAAAGGTTAAAAAAACTTAAAAACCGTTTTTGCCAAAGATTGTTATTCCGGTTATTTTTACTTCCTTCGGATCGTAATCTCTTAAAACCAAAGAAATATGAAAAAAATCCAGTTTAAAGGCATGCTCATGGCAGGTCTGTTTTTCTTAGCCGGCCAGGTTATTGGTCAGGATATTGTAGGTAAATGGAAAACCATCGACGATGAGTCGGGCAAACAGAAATCGATTGTTCAAATATCGATAAACGGTAATAAGTTATATGGTAAAATATTGGAAACTTGGGATGATGACGGAATTACTCCAACTGACAAGTTATGTGATAAATGTCCTGGTGCTTTGAAGGATGCACGAATTCACGGGATGTCTATTATCAATGGATTAACAAAATCCGATAATATTTGGAAAGGCAAGAAAGGTATTCTGGATCCGAAGAACGGTAAGTTTTATGATGTAAAGATTTGGCTTGAGGATGCTAATACTCTGATTGTCAGAGGGTCTATCGGGCCTATTGGCAGGAAGCAGATGTGGTACCGGGTTAAGGACTAATTTTCGAAATAGCGTCTCCTTCTTTCGCTGGCTTTGTTGACCCGGTTGGTATCGAGTGCCCACATACCGCGGCCGTGAGTGGCAATAACCATGATGTTGTCGCGCGGATGGACGATCAGGTCGTGGACATAAGTGGTTGGCAGATCACCCAATACTTCCCAGGAGTTACCTCCATCTTTGGAAACATAAACCGCCATATCGGTTCCGGCATACAGGATTTTTCCATCAAACGGATCTTCACGGATCACGTTAACCGGACCGAGTGGAATATTTGCTGAAATATCTTTAAAGGTGGCGCCGTAATCCTCAGATTTCCAGATATAAACCTGAAAATCATCATCGCGTTTGCCATTCTGGGTTATATAAACCCGGCCCATTTTATAATTTGAAGCCACAATGCGACTGATCCAGCGATTTGGAGCCAGTTTCGAAGTAAGCTCGGTCCAGCTTGCACCTCCGTCTTTGGTCATATGCAATCGGCCATCATCGGTACCGGCATAGATCAATCCGAATTTTAGCGGGGATTCGGAAACGGAGAAAAGGGTTTGATACTGTATGTCGCCGATTTTTTCCGGATCGTTATAGGTTAAATCCGGACTGATCTGATTCCAGGTATTGCCCTGATCTCTTGACATAAACAGATATTGCATGCCATGGTAGACAATATCGGGATTGTGGGGTGAGAGAATAAATGGTGCGAGCCACTGGCCTCGTAGAGGAGGTTCGTTATCATAAACACGTGGCAGGATGCTTTTTCGGTCGCCTGTAGCGAGATTCACACGGCTTATGCTTCCGTAAAATCCGGCAGAGTATACCAGATTAGGATCCCTGGGATCGATGAAGTGATTACTTCCTTCACCGCCGGGTGCACCTTTAAAAACTCCGGATTGGATTTTATCGCGTCCGTCAGAAATATCCACTGTACCGGCAAAACTGCCATGATCCTGAACCGATCCGTACACTTTAAACGGGGTACTCATGTCATAATTCACGTTAAAGAACTGAGCAACAGGGAGGTTATCAGTAAACCGTCTCCAGTTTTCACCCTTGTCGTATGAAACTACGATACCGCCGTCGTTAACATTAACCAGGTAATCGGTGTTATTTGGATCGATCCATAATCCATGATGATCACCGTGCATTCCTTCGAGCTCCTTATAGGTTTTTCCGCCGTCGGTTGATACATTGAGTCCGAGTCCCATGGTGTAAATGGTGTTTTCGTCTTTCGGATCCACACGCATCTGAGCGAACACCCATCCATAGGTTGCGGAATGGTTTTGCATATATTTTTTCATTTCCGGTGTCAGTCCGCTTACCTGGGTCCAGGATTTTCCATTATTATCAGAGCGGTAAACAGTTGCACCCTTAATCGTTCCGCTTGACGGGCGGCCGTATGAATCAGTATTTCCGCCATCTTCGGCATCTCCTACTTTTTCATAGTTATCAACGAATGCATAAACGACTTTGGGGTTTGATCTCGCGATATCGATAGCGATCCGGCCGCGGAATTTTGGTTCCGGAATTCCTGAATTGATTTGCTCCCAGCTTTTGCCGCCGTTAGTGGTTTTCCAAATACCTGACCCGGTATAACTATCTTCCGTGCGCGGATCGTTCCACTTTTTACGGATCCTCTGCCAGGTGGATGCATACAGGGTGTTAGGATCCGACGGATCCATCACCAGGTCAATGGCTCCGGTCATATCGTTCACATACAGAACTTTTTCCCAGGTATTCCCTCCGTCTGTGGTTTTGTACACTCCGCGGTCGGGGTTAGTGGTCCATTCATGACCAGATGCCGCAACGTACAGAACATCAGTATTTTTCGGATTGATCACGATGCGGGCAATGGTAAAGGTATTTTCGAGACCCATATGCTTCCAGGTCTTTCCTCCATCGGCGGTTTTAAAGATTCCACATCCCGATTGCGAACTCCTGAAAATATTGGCTTCTCCGGTTCCAACCCAAAGAACCTGGGGATTTTTCGGATCGAGTTCGATGTCTCCGATAGCGGTAGAAACCTGTTGATCGAAGACCGGTTCCCAGGTGACACCTTCATTCACGGTTTTCCACACACCGCCTGACGCGGTAGCAACATACATCGTATAAGATTTGCCGCGTGGTTCTACAACGGCAAAATCTGTGCAACGGCCGCTGATATTGGTTGGTCCGAGGAATTGCCATTTCAGGTCTTTGTAAGTGGAGGCGGATTTCATTGCCAGGTACTTGTCGAATTGCACCAGGCGTTCCTTCCCTGTAAGGATAGGCGATTTAGCTTGCTGGGCATAGGTCATGGGTGCGAGGGTAAGGATCCCGGCGACCATTAACCCGGTTACGAGCCGATTGATTTTTTTCATAGGTATTGTTGGATTTGCTTTAGTTTGAGTTTCGTACCAAAAATAAGTCAAAAGGAATTTGGTTCTTGTGTTTTACCGGGGGCAATTAAGGTTTTTTAACAATTACCTTAGAAGGATAGCGTGCCCGGGACTTTTCACGGTCGTGTGACGGACTATCTTAATTCTTTGCCATCGTTGCTGCCGGAACCAATGTATTATCTTTGCGGCGTCCTTTCGCGGGGATGACAGAATAGAGAATTATGGAAGATATAAGTAAAGAGAAGTTATTTGGGAAGACGCCGGAGGAGGTGGCATTGATTTGCCGCTCGCTGGATATGCCGAAATATGCCGCAGGGCAGATAGTTGATTGGCTGTACAAGAAAAACATACTTTCGATTGATGATATGTCGAACCTGGCAGTAAAATACAGGGAGGCATTGAAGGAAAAATATGAAACAGGGTTATATCCTCCATCAAAAGTTGAGGAGTCGGTGGACGGAACAAAAAAATACCTGTACCAATCAGGAGTCAGGAACTTTGTGGAGGCTGCTTATATTCCTGATGGCGAGCGCGCAACTCTCTGTGTTTCGTCGCAGGTAGGGTGTAAGATGGGGTGTTTGTTTTGCATGACCGGCAGGCAGGGATTTCACGGAAACTTAACAGCCGGCGAAATTGTAAATCAAATACATAGTTTGCCGGAACGGGAAAAATTAACCAGTGTGGTATACATGGGGATGGGCGAACCTTTCGAGAATCTTGAAAATGTTTTGAGGTGTATCGACATATTGACTGCTGAGTGGGGATATGCCTGGAGTCCGAGGAGGATAACGGTTTCAACCATTGGTATCATCACGGCTATGCAAGCCTTCCTTGAGCGGTCAAAAGCCAGCCTCGCCGTGAGCCTTCATTCACCTTTCGAGGAAGAGCGGCGGATGCTTATGCCGGTTGAGAAGGTTAATACCCTGCCGGAAGTGCTGAGAACCATCCGTTCGTGGGATTTTGGCCATCAAAGGAGAATCTCGTTTGAATATATCCTGTTTAAAAATCTGAATGATACCCCGCGTCATGTGAAAGAATTGGCCAGGTTATTAAATGGATTGCGCTGCCGGATCAACCTGATCCGTTTTCACCCGATTCCCGGTACTCCCCTTGAAGGGTCAGACGACCAGGCTGTTCAGACGTTCAAGGATGCACTAAACAGGAAGGGTATTCTGACCACGGTGAGAGCTTCGAGAGGGGAAGATATCTGGGCAGCATGCGGACTCTTGTCCACAAAGGAGATGACCCGGGAGTAAACGTAACTTTGATGATTCTGATGTTTATAGCAAAATGATTCCCAGAATACTGATCGATACCGCGCCCATTCCAGGTAGCGACAAGGAGCTTCGGCTTTATAGGCATGCCAATGATTTTTCTATCGACATTACAGGCGAGGGTGAACTGATGAGCAGCCGGGTGCACGGTTCCGAAGAGGCGTTGGCCGAGCTAACCTGCCGCAGGATTACCAACCGTACCCGGCCAAGGGTACTCATCGGGGGCCTGGGCATGGGTTTTACACTGGCAGCAGCCTTGAAGCACCTCGGGGCTAATGCTGAACTGGTTGTAGCCGAGCTCGTACCGAAGGTGATAGAATGGAACAGAGGACCTCTTGGCGATGAAGCTGGTAATCCGCTTCTTGATAAGCGTGTAATTGTAAAAGAAGGGGATGTCGCAAAAATTCTGATAGCTGGAAAGCATAGTTTTGATGCCATTCTGCTGGATGTGGATAATGGCCCGAATGGATTAACGCATCACGACAACGACTGGCTCTACTCTGTTTTTGGGTTGGATGCATCCTATCAGGCACTTAAACCAGGAGGGGTATTGTCGGTTTGGTCGGCCGGTCCGGATGTCCGTTTTACCAAACGATTGCGTCAAACCGGTTTCAGAGTGGAAGAAATTCTGGTACATGCTCATGGCAAAAAGGGTGGTAAATGCTTGATCTGGTTAGCAGAACGCGGATCTTATCTATCCGGCAGTTCAATACGGCGCTAAACTATTTGACATATCTGTTCTTTTTTCGTCCGAACTATATCAAATATTCTCAGAATATACTTTATTTTTATATTTTGTTGTGAACTGTTTGATAATAAACTGATTGAAGTTGATGCGATTTTAAAAAAATATAGCTATGAAACGAAATTCCCCCATTCTTTTAGTTGTGCTGCTAATCTTATGGTTTTCTGAAGTATCTGCACAGCAATGGATTAAGAACATTCCACAGGAAAAATCGGCAAAAGAAAACCTTTCTTTTTTTGATATTCAAAAGGCATTCAACGATTATTGGTCTCCATTGGATGTTAGGAAGGGATATTATGAAAAGGACGGGGAGAAAATAAAAGCAGCAGGCTGGAAGCAGTTTAAGCGTTGGGAATGGTTTTGGAACGACCGTGTGGATCCTCAGTCGGGAGAGTTTCCAAAAACTTCGGCTTTCAGGGAGTTGCGTAAATATTTTGATGAGAACCCGGTTTTGAAGAGTACAACAGGGGCCTCGACCGGCAACTGGACTAGTATCGGACCCACCTCAACACCTGGCGGATATGCCGGTTTGGGCCGGTTGAACTGTGTTGCTTTCAGTCCCGCAAGTACTAGTGTGATTTATGTGGGAGCTGCTTCAGGAGGTGTATGGAAATCCATTGACGGAGGCACATCGTGGAGTACGGCGAGTGATAATAATGCCGTGCTGGGCATCAGTGATTTGATAGTTTTGCCGGGTACATCCGGCGATATCATTTATGCTGCTACCGGCGACCGCGATGCCAGTGATAATTATTCAGTGGGTGTATTAAAATCTATTGACGGTGGAATTACCTGGAATACAACCGGTTTGAACTGGTCGCAAAGCTCACTGAGATTAATTTACCGTCTGTTGGGTGATCCAAATAATGCGGACGTGTTGTTTGCTGCAACAAGTGACGGTATATATATGACCTCTGACGGTGGAAATACCTGGTTGAAGAAGTCAACAAATCAGTTTATCAATATCAAATTCAAACCAGGCAGCAGCACGGTCATGTATGGATCGACCCCCTCTTCCGGTGATATTTTCCTTTCAACCGATGGCGGGGCATCCTGGAGCATAGTCCTGAATACTGCCGGTTATCGTGTTGAATTGGCGGTAACACCAATTAATAGTGAGATTGTTTATGCATTGATCAGCAATACCGCCGATGGACTTTTCGGAGTGTACAAGTCGACCACCGGGGGCACCTCTTTCACTCAGGTATTTGGATCATCACCCAATATGCTGGCCTGGAATTGCGATGGCAGTGATGCCGGCGGGCAGGGATGGTATGATCTGTGTATAGCTGTTGATCCCACCAATGCCGATATAGTTTTTGTGGGGGGGGTTAATACCTGGAAATCAACCAATGGCGGAACTGCCTGGACCATCAGCAATCACTGGTCGGGTACTTGCAGCGGGAAAGCCACAGCGGTGCATGCCGATAAGCATTATTTTGCCTATCAGCCAGGGACGACTACACTGTTTGAATGCAACGATGGTGGTTTATATAAAACAAGCAATTCCGGGGCCAACTGGACCCATCTGGGTAATGGCCTGATAATAAGTCAAATGTATCGTTTAGGCGTATCTCAGATGAACTCCGGGGATGTGATTGCCGGTTTGCAGGATAATGGCACAAAGGCCATGATCTCCAATACCTGGAAAGATGTGATCGGGGGCGATGGCATGGAGTGCCTGATCGATTATACTAACACCAATGTTCAGTATGGTGAATTGTATTACGGGGATATCTATCGGACCGACAACCGCTGGGGCTCATCTACCTACATCACCGGGAGCCTGACCGGCAGTGCCGGATGGGTTACGCCCTATGTTATCGATCCCGCTAATAGCAATACCCTGTATTGTGGTTACCAAAGTGTCTGGAAAACAACCAACAAAGGCTCCAGTTGGACGAAAATCAGTTCCTGGACCGGTTCAACCCTGCGATCTTTGGCGGTTGCTCCATCCAGTACCACTACAATTTATGCAGCAACATCGAGTATTCTATACCGTACCACCAACGGAGGAATCTCCTGGACCAATATTACCGGAACACTTCCTATGGGCTCCAACTATATAACATATATTTCAGTTAAACAGGATGATCCGAATACCGTTTGGGTGTCGCTGGGGCAGTTTAATGCTTACGGGGTATTCCAATCCACCGATGGCGGGGCTACCTGGACTGACATTTCATCCGGATTGCCTTCCATTCCGGTGAATTGTGTGATCCAGAATAAGCAAAGCACTTCGCAGGTGGAACTGTATGCCGGAACCGATGTAGGAGTATTTATTAAGCTTGGTAGTGCCGGCTGGGTTCCCTATTTCACAGGTTTACCGAATGTTGTGGTAATGGAGCTCGATATTTTTTACGCAGCCGATCCCGCTCTTAGCAAGATCAGGGCAGCAACTTATGGCAGAGGCCTTTGGGAATCAGATGTTTATGCCGGTGTGTTTGTAAATACCCCGCCAGCATTTAAAACTGATCCGGTGGTTGAGGCTGGTGCCACAACCGGATCAAACTATTCGGCAACCCTTGTTGATAATGTAACTGATCCAAATTCAGGCGATATTCTCAGCTTTTCTTTGATATCGGCTCCGGCATGGCTGACGGTGGCTGCCAATGGAGCTCTTTCAGGTATTCCGTTAGCCGAAAATATCGGACTAAACAGCTTTATCGTAAAGGTTGATGATAACCAAGGCGGAACCGATCAGGCCGAGCTGCAGATTACGGTGTCAGCGCCTTCGTATTGCATTTCGAAAGGACTTAGTTCCTCGATGGAGTGGATCAAGTCGGTGACATTCAATTCAGTTATCAATAGCAGTGCCAATAACGGTGGCTATAAGGATTATACAGCATTCACTTTTAACTGGAATGCCAACACCTCGGTAAGTTTTACACTTACACCCGGGTTTAGCGGCTCCAGCACCAATCAGAACTGGTCCATCTGGATCGATTTTAACAAGGATCTTGATTTTAGTGATCCGGGTGAGCAGGTATTTACATCCGCTTTGAAAAAAGTTGCTGTAAGCGGATCTTTCACTTTGCCTGCATTTACGGGCACAACCAGGATGAGGATTTCGATGAGTGATGCATCGGTTCCGGGGCCATGTACTCAGTTCAGCGGAGGCGAAGTTGAGGATTACACGGTAACCGTTGCTGCGGTTGTTGTACTGGTGCCAATTGCTGATTTTTCGGCTAGTCCAGTTAGTATTTTCGTTGGACAATCCGTACAGTTCACTGATCTGACGAAAAATATTCCAACCGGCTGGTCGTGGAATTTCGGAGACGGAAAAACATCAATCGCACAAAATCCGGCAAATACATACAGCAGTGCCGGTTCATTTACGGTAACACTTACGGCAACCAACAGTGCCGGTTCGAATACAATTACCAAGACGAGTTATATTACCGTAACAGTTGCACCGGTGGTTACTTATTGTGTCCCTACAGGGATCAGTAATTCAAGTGATTACATTAATTCCCTTGCCATTGGAGGCATTACCAGCAGTACCGGTAAGGGATCATCCGCCTATTTATTGTATACTTCTCCTGTATTCAGTTTCACGGCAGGAAAATCTTCCTCTGTCAGCCTTACCCCATATAAGTCGACCAACCGCGATTATTGGAAAATCTGGATTGATTATAATCTTGACGGTGATTTTACTGACTCGGGCGAGAATGTTTTTAATGCCACCAACAAGAGAGGAACGGTTACGGGCTCAATTTTGATTCCGTCGACAGCCTCAGGATTGACCAGGATGCGGATTGCGATGCGGACCAGTGCAACTATGAATCCCTGCGACAATAATTATGGCGGTGAGGTGGAAGACTATTCGGTGAATATCATCAAAACGGGCTCAATCGATGGAGGCAGTGATATTATTTCGGGTGAAAATGCAATCCGTCCGGTGATGAAGCTATACCCGAATCCGGCAAACAGCCAGCTGAATATTTCTGTTGAAAACGCTGCCGGTGATGCGCTGCTGCACGTATACAATATTCTTGGATCTCAACTTGATTTGCTCCGAGTAGATTCGAACCTTATGCTACTTGATCTTACGAAATATTCCAGAGGAGTTTATTATATTCTGCTGGAAGATCAGAATCAACGGGTTGTACAGAAATTTATCAAGGAGTAACCATAAGCAGCTAAGGAATTTTTATTCACGGAAACGATCTTCTTGCACTGAACAATTTATCTGGTGCTGTTGTTCTACCAACGGACAATCAACCCTTGTTGCGATAGGGGGTAGATTTAGGTCCGTTACCTTAGCATGCTGAAAAAATTATCGGTAAAATCAAAAGCCTTATTTGCCCTGTTGGCGGTAACTGTTATCACTGCTGCAACGGTAGGAATAATAGCGGTTGGGTTGGGTGTTTCAACGCTCAAAGAAGAGTCATTTAAAAAACCAACTTCTGTAAGAGAACTGAAAGCCAATCAGATAGAAAACAGGTTTAATACCATTGAAGCTCAGATTCGAAATTATTCCGGGGAGAATGAAGGGGCAGCAGCAATGGCGTTTTTGAACGAACCATTAAATCACAAGCCGGATGATATTTATGCCACCACGATCCATCAAAGTTTGAAAAGTTATATTGAATCTTTCGGCTTCAGTATGGCGATCAGGATGTTGTTCAGGAAGTTCCTCTTGTATATAACTATTCTCTGCATTATCGTTATCTCATTATCATTTGCTTTTGCCAGGGATTTAAGTCGGCCGATAGAGGATTTGGCAAAAGCAAATGTTCAACTCAACATCCAGTCAGCAGCAATGAATTCCGCCGCTAATAGTATTATTATCACTGATTTAAATGGTATTGTAAGATGGGTCAACCCGGCTTTTACCCGGTTAACCGGTTACGATTTTGGTGAAATCGTCGGGAACAAGCTTAAAATATTAAACTCCGGTGTTCAAAGCAAAGAGTTTTTTAACGACATGTGGACGAGAATTCTTGACGGGGAAGTCTGGCATGGTGAGGTGGTAAATAAAAGAAAGGACGGGAGCCTGTATACTGAAGAAATGACCATCACTCCTGTTCGTGATAGTCAGGGTAAGATATCCCAATTCGTTGCCATTAAGCACGACATTTCAGAGCGGAAAAGACTGGAACAGATCGTTAAAAGTGCCAATGAACGTATGGAGGACGAACTGAATGTGGCTAAAGCGATTCAAATGAGCATGTTGCCATTGAAGTTTCCGGCATTTCCCGAAAGAGAGGATATTGACGTTTATGCAAAACTGATTCCGGCGAGGGAGGTTGGGGGCGACTTTTATGATTTTTTTTTCATAGATGAAGAGAATTTCTGTTTCGTGGTGGGTGATGTTTCCGGGAAAGGCGTGCCTGCGGCTTTGTTTATGGCTGTTACAAAGGCCTTGTTAAAGGCATTTTCGAGTAATGAAAGATCTACCGCCAAGATCCTCAGTCATGTCAATAATGAAATCAGCAAGGACAATGAGAACTCAATGTTCATCACGGTTTTTATGGCCATCCTGAATACCACAACCGGATACCTTGTTTATTCCTGTGCGGGACATAATCCGCCATTTGTTTTAAGAAATGGTGACGGAAATCTTAAGAAACTGGCGGAGCTGCATGGTGTGGCAATCGGGGCAATGGAAGGGATTGAGTATAAAGAAACTGTTTTGCAGCTAAACCGGGGAGATTCAGTTTTTGCTTATACCGATGGAGTCACTGAAGCACAGGATCAGAAAGGGGTATTCTACTCCGAACGGCGGTTAACGGAATTATTGAATAATCACAGATTCACCGGATGCAAAAACCTGGTTGAGGCCGTTGTGGGAGATGTGATTCAATATGAAAATGGTGCAGAACATGCTGATGACATCACCACTCTTTCGGTTCATTTCAGTGAACAAACTCCGGATTCGGTTGTTGATTTCCCATATAGCAATTAACCTCGAAATGGACATCAAAATCAGGAAATCCGGTGAAATCAGAATAGTTCATTTTTCGGGCAGGTTAGACACAAGAACTTCCCCGGATGCTGAATTTGCAATCGATACCCTTTTGGTAGCCGGCCACGACAAGATCATTATAAACCTGGCCGACACGGAATGGATAAGCAGTTCAGGTCTCCGGGTGCTTTTGGTAATTGCCAAGAAACTATCGGCTAAAAGTGGAAAGCTTAAAATTTGTCAGCCTAATGAGGTGGTCAAAGAAATTCTGGATATTTCAGGATTCAGTACCATTCTGGATGTCTGCATCTCCGAGGTGGTGGCTCTATCGGAATTTTAAATTTATGCTGCCGCTAAAACGGCTATGGGTTCTCAGCTTGTTGGCTTTAGAAGTAGCGCAGGTATGCCGGAAGGCCTGCCTCGAGCTGTTTAAAAACCAAGCCAGGATGGTCAAAATTCTAAAATAAGGTTATCTTTGCCTATTGTTTTTTTAAACCATTGCATCTTAACTAGAACATTTTCAATTGATTATATTTTTGTTCTTTGACATCTTGATATTCTGCGTTTTCCAAGAGCTTTTTCATTTGCATACGAGCGAACGCAGGTATATCAAGCTATTCAAAGAGCTTATTTTAAATAAAATACAACGCCGGTGATAATTTTTAAATACAATGAGTTCTAAAATTGAAAAGGGAATTGGCATTATAGCTGATAGTGTAGTTTTAAGAGATTTTGCAGACATACTTCTAAACAACAAGACCATTGAGATTGATACCGATCAAATTGAAAAAGTAAAAAAGTCCTATACATTTTTAAAATATTTTGCTCAAAAGAAGCTAATATATGGGATCAATACGGGCTTAGGGCCCATGGCTCAGTACAAGATCTCTGAGAAAGATCAATTGTTTCTGCAATACAATCTTATTCGCAGCCATTGTTCGGGTACAGGCGCAATCATGTCACCACTGCTTGTTAAATCAGCCATGGTATGTCGCATGATAAATCTCTTAAAGGCCTGTTCTGGTGTGCATCCGGAGGTTGTCATTCTTTTAAAGGAATATATAAACCGCGATATCATCCCTGTAGTATTTGAACACGGAGGAGTCGGGGCCAGCGGTGATCTTGTTCAACTTTCGCATTTAGCTCTTGCCCTTATTGGTGAAGGAGAGGTTCATTATAAAGGGAAGATTGTACCTGCCTCAGAAGCTTTGATGCAGGAGGGCTTGAAACATGCATCGATGCATTTGCGCGAAGGCCTGGCTTTGATAAACGGCACTTCGGTTATGACCGGCATTGGAATAGTAAATATTCTGAACGCCAAAAACCTGCTGAATTGGGCCATTATAGCCTCAGCCATGATTAACGAGATTGTGGACTCTTATGACGATAACTTCTCTGATGAATTAAACTCTAAAAAGCGACACAAGGGACAAAGTGAGGTTGCAAGGCTGATGCGCCTGGCATTGAAAGGAAGTAAGCTGATTAAAAAACGCGCGGAGCATCTTTACGAAAAAGAAGTTGAAGAAACTATCATCAAGGAAAAAGTCCAGGATTATTACTCTATCCGATGCGTCCCGCAAATACTCGGCCCGGTTTTCGACACCATTCAGTCGGTTGAAGATATTGTTATGGACGAAGCCAATTCAGTGAATGATAATCCAGTAATCGATTTTGAAAATAAGAACGTATACCATGGGGGGAATTTCCATGGCGATTATGTATCTCTCGAAATGGACAAACTTAAAATTGTGGTCACCAAACTTGCCATGCTGATGGAGCGTCAACTGAACTATGTCTTAAATCCCCGGCTAAATGATAAGTTCCCTCCATTCGTAAACCTTGGCACTCTTGGGCTAAACCTTGGCATGCAGGGCGTACAGTTTACAGCCACTTCCACAACGGCCGAATGTCAGACGCTTTCGTTCCCGAACTATATACACAGTATTCCTAACAACAATGATAATCAGGATATTGTTAGTATGGGAACTAATTCAGCATTGATTGCCGGGAAAGTAATTACCAATGCTTACGAAGTATTAGGTATCTATTTTATGGCCTTGATCCAGGCTGTGGACTGCGCAGTGTTAAAAGAAAAATTATCGCCTTTTACCCGTAAGGTTTATGACGATTTACGGAGAGTTGTGCCTGTGTTTGTTGAAGACACTACCAAGTACAATCAGATCCGTGATATGAAGAACTATTTAAATAACACCAGAATTGATCTCAGCAAAATTTAATCAGCCATGAACTATGCTTTAGTTACCGGAGGTTCCCGTGGAATTGGTAAAGCTATTTCCATTGAATTGTCAAGGCAAGGTTTTCCAGTTATCATCAATTATAATTCCAATGATGAAGCGGCTAACCAAACGAAGCAAATAATTGAGGATCAGGGTGGTATTGCCGAACTGCTGAAATTCGATGTTTCGGATGTTGAAGCAGTGGATAATGCTTTGGAAAAGTGGTCGATTGATCACCCTGGTCAATTAGTTGAAGTTCTGATAAACAATGCCGGGATAAGGAAAGATAACCTGATGATGTTTATGCAAAACTCCGAATGGAGCCAAATCATTAACATACATCTCTCCGGGTTCTTTTATATTACACGCCGTCTTATCAAGGATATGCTTACCAATCGCTATGGACGTATTGTAAATATTGTGTCATTGTCGGGCATTAAAGGTATGCCCGGACAAACCAATTATTCAGCTGCAAAAGCGGGTATTATCGGAGCATCAAAAGCCCTGGCGCAAGAAGTTGGCAAGCGTAATGTTACGGTAAACTGTGTGGCTCCCGGATTTATTA
>JAPLDV010000713.1 GCA_026391235.1 Bacteroidia bacterium
ATTTTCAAAATGAAAAAGTTTCATTTCCTGTTGATTTTTGCAGGATCTTGTGCGATCGCAATTTACTGTTTGATTTTTCAGGATTCATCTTCTCCTGTTAACATCAAAAAAGTAAGCGATACCCAGAAGGAACGGCAACGAATTCCGAAAAATGGTTTACTTGCCATGCAGGCTGACTACCAATTCATGAAACTCAGGGATCCGCAAGCGGGGCAGATTCCGGTAGGAATCCGTGCCCGTGAATTCTCCTTTGTTTCCCGGATGGCCGTGCAGACGGAAGGCAAGAGCCAGTCGTGGGACTGGCGGGGCCCGGCCAACTTAGGAGGGCGCATGCTTTGCATTGCGGTTGATATTGACGATGAGAATCACCTTCTGGCCGGCAGCGCATCAGGAGGCATGTGGGAATCGGCCGACCGAGGCCTGAACTGGCACAAAACCACAGCCCCTGACGCTGAGCAGAGCGCCACCTGCCTGGTACAGGACAAGCGGCCGGGCAAGCATCACATCTGGTATTACGGCACCGGTGAGATGCTGAGTACCACGGATCGGAATATCAGTACCAATGCCAGAACCATCGGAATTGGCAATGGAATGTACAAGTCAACCAACAATGGGGCATCCTGGCAACCGCTGGCGGCTACACAGGTTGCATCGCAGGTAAACCTTCTGGAAGTTTTTCAGGGGGTATGGCGAATAGTTACCGACCCCGTACGGACGGATAAAGACATCGTTTATGCCGCCTGCTACGGGGCCATTATGCGCTCGGAGAATGGCGGGGCAACCTGGGATGTAGTCCTGGGCGATCTTGAAAACAAATCCTTCTCCACCGACCTGGCCATTGCCTCGGATGGAGTCCTGTATGCCGCTCTGGGCAGTTTTTGCCTGTCGGTTCAACCACCCGCCAAAGCCGGTATTTGGAGGTCAACGGATGGGCTCAACTGGAGCAAGATCACTCCAACCGGCTTTCCTCAGGATAACCGGGTTACCCGTTTGGCGCTGGCTCCATCGAATGAGAACATCATGTATGTTTTCACGGAATCGCAATCGCCAGATCTGAACCCTTTTAACGGTTATACCAATTCGGTGAACACTTTCTGGAAAATGACCTGGAATACAAATACCAATGCTGCTTTGTGGGAAAACCGTACCCGGGGTATTCCGGGAAGTGGCGATGGGAGTATGAACAGTTTCCCCTATTCTTTTGTGGTTTATGGCGGATACACTTTCACCATGGGGGTGAAACCCGATAACGAAGACGTAGTTTTCCTCGGGGGAATGAACTTACACCGGTCAGCGAACGGTTTTGCCGACAGCCTGACGACTACTTTTCTGGGGGGATATCCGTACGACATGGATTCCATCCATCAGCTTCATCCGGATCAGCATGGAATTACCTTCCTCCCTTCCAATCCTGCAGTGATGTTTGTGGCCAATGACGGCGGAGTCTACCAGATAAATGATTGCCTGGCCGACAGCAGCCGGGTGACCTGGGAGCGTTTGAACAACAAGCTGATGACTACCCAGTTTTACAGCATTGCCATTGACCAGGGATCAACTGGCGACGACTGGATACTGGGCGGGCTTCAGGACAATAACTGGTATTATACGGTAACAGATGACCCGTCGGAATTGTGGTTTAACATCGATATTTGTTACGATGGGTTCGCTACCAGCGTCGCTCCCAACTGGGAATACTGCGCGATATCAGCTTACAGCGGAAATTTCTGGACCACCCGGTTTGATGAAGGCATGCACGCGACTGATATCTTTTCCCAACTTCCTGACACCCTGCTGAAATATTATGATCCGGTGATGGGCAGTAACGCACTGTTCCCATTCTACCAGAATTTTGCCCTGGACCCCAATAATTATGAAACGTTTTACCTGCCAACCATAACAAGCATCTGGCGAAAGGATAACCTGAAAGCTGCCGCTTACGACAGCAGTTTGAGAAATACCGGATGGAGCCATTTGAGCAATGTGAATGTTGGGCTTGCCTCCGAAATCAGTTGCATCGCAATTTCAAAAGTTCCTGCAAACAGGCTCTACTTCGGCACCAGTCTTGGAAAAGTGTTTCGTTTGGATAATGCAAACACCGGCGATCCGGTTCCGGTCAATATCACGGGGAGCAACTTCCCTGCCAATAGTTTTGTTGCCTATGTGGATATCAATCCTGATAATGCAGATCACCTGATGGTCACATTTTCAAATTATGGTGTGCAAAGCCTTTTCCATTCATCAGATGGGGGCTCCACCTGGACGGCTGTCGGCGGCAATCTCGAGGAATATCCCAATGGTTTGGGAGATGGCCCGTCAATCCGCTGCACCAAGTTATTGTCATATCAGGGTAAAAAAATAATCTTTGCCGGAACCTCCTGCGGTCTGTTTTCCACAACGGAACTTAAAGGCGACTCCACGGTTTGGATTAAGGAAGGTGCTTCTTCTATTGGCAATGTGATTGTCGATATGATCGATGCCCGCCAAACTGACGGCTTTATTGCTATAGGTACATACGGAAACGGTGTCTACAGCGCGTATTTTAATTCTTCGGCAGGTATTGAGAAACCTCAGGGTAATCAGTTACTGCAGGTGGGGAGCATCTTCCCTAACCCGGTACAGGATGCAGCACAGGTGGAGGTATTTGCAGAAGAAACCGTACATCTCAAAGCAATGCTTTATTCAAGCACCGGGAAACTGATTAAAATAATGTCAGATATCATCATTTATCCTGGCAAACAATGTTTACCCCTCCAACTGGGTGAGCTTCCGGCGGGTATTTATTATCTTGCTTTTGAGAACGGCAAAGAAGAATTTTTTAGAAAGATTGTTAAAATCGCCCCCCTTTAACCGGACTTACCCTTAACAGTTTAAGCTAAATTAAATAGAAATCCTATTCTGGATGATCTGGATTTTTTGGTTCTTTATTCGAAATAGTTTATGTTTATCAACAAAATTAAAATCAGAACAGATGAAAAAAACAGTAAGTTATTTGGGTGATTTCAGAAAGATTTTCAGCATCCTGTTTGTATTGTTTCTCTTCAGTTTTGAAGGATATTCCAACAACCCCAAAATCTCAAATTTCCTTACCAATCTTTCATCTCAGGTAAATCTGGAAGCTTTGGATGATGTTTATCCCGAAATAGTGATTTCCGGAAATACCCTCCATGTTGTTTGGATCGAATACAAATACGGAGTTGAAAATTCACTTTATTATTGCCGTTCAATCGACCTGGGAAAAACCTGGGAAGTGCCAAGGATTGTAGCCAGGCTTAAAGACAACTCTTATGCGCTGCAACCTCAAACCAGGAAACTGGCCGTTGATGGCTCGAATGTCCATATCGGATTTTGCGATTACGATTATTACGGCGGTGGCACGGGAAGGATTTATTATGTCCGCTCAACAGATGGCGGAACCTCCTTCGATCCGGCCAGAGAGATTGTTACCACCGGTGGCGGTTATGCGAGAATATTCGGAAGCCATATCAAAGCAGTTAACGGGAAAGTTGCAGTTGCCTATCAGGGCTCAGGAGCAAAAAACGGCTTGCGGATGCTCTCTTCAGTCGACGGAGGTACAACTTTTACCGATAAGCTGATCACCGAAGAGCCATCTGGCTTTACTGATTTATGGTTCGATGGGAATCAAATGATCGTTGTTTCTGAATATGCATACTATTACTATGGGCTGAATGTCGGGAAAGTCTTCGTTTCTGTTTCAAACGACAATGCGGCAACGTTTGTTACCAACAAAATTTCAAGTACTTTCATATGGACAGACGGATTGGTTTACGAAAAGTGCAGGTGTTACAATGATGTTCATTATGCACCCAAAATCGCCAAATTCGGGAACAATATCCATGTCGTTTTTGCAGGATATAACGAAACGGCCGAGTGGACAACCCTGTACGCCCGCTCCGTTGATAACGGCCAGACTTTTGAAAAGGCCAGGGATATCAACAACGCCATCCTGCCGGCTGGAGCCTTACAGGCAGGTCAGGAAACCGTTACGGCAAAAAACGGTCACGTGTACCTGGCTTACCTGAGTAATGCGGGTAAAGTTTTCTTTTTGCAATCTGCTGATAACGGGAACTCATTTTCAACGGCTAAAAACATCCTTCCGGAAGGTTATGATTACGTCCAGACAACCTGGTGGCCCTCTTTGGTTACCGATCCAAATGATGAAACAGGCTCAACAGTTTATCTGACAGGGAATTGGATGTTTTCAGCCCGGTCGGAGGATGGCGGGGCAACTTTTTCACATATCTCCATTGGTGAACCATTCCTGAACAGAAATATTTCAAATTCGATGGCAGATATGGCAATTGACTCCCATGGTACCAATCATTGGATCTCCGAAGCAAAATGGTGGGCTGGATCTGACCGCGATATCTTTTACCGGGCCATAGGTTCGCAGCCTGAACCTGGAACCACCAATAAATCATTATCCATTGAAACTGTTTGGGCCGGTAAGCAGGAGCTGGTAATAGTTCCCTCCTCAGCCAGCCTGGATCTCGATTCGGCCATGACCGCTGAAACCTGGGTAAAGCTGGATCCTTCAACGGTAAATTGGGTCA
>JAPLDV010000711.1 GCA_026391235.1 Bacteroidia bacterium
CCAAACCCGTGTTTTCCTGATTAATACTGGCTGGAGTGGCGGCGGATACGGGGTTGGCAAGCGTATCGACCTGACATTGACCCGCCGCATGGTTAATGCTGCCCTGAATGGCGAGCTCAGTACGGCAGAGTATATAGTTGACCCTTTGTTCCACCTGCAGGTTCCGGTCAGTTGTCCGGATGTTCCTTCTGAAATACTGAATCCGGTGAATACCTGGTCTGATCATGAGGCTTACCACACGGCCGCCGGTAAACTCGCCAGGCAATTCAGTGATCATTTCGATAAAGCTTACGGAAGCAACAACCTGCCGGCAAGCATGGTGGCACAGTGTCCGGGGAAATAAAACACCCCCCCTTAAAATTGCTAAACCCCGATCTCCTGGAGGAAATCGGGGTTTTTGCAACTTTAACCGGATAACTCAATTTAGATAACATTATGACAGAAAACCGTAGTTTTCTGACGGCCCACACCTAACATCGGCGCGGATATAGAGAATAGAAAATCTTAAATCAGAACACACTTTTTGTCAGACACCAAATATCAGAACTATTTTACCAATTACCAAATGTTTTTGCGATTATTTTTTAGAAAAATCCATCGCGGCCATTCTTTGATAACTGCGGTATCTCCATTTTGCATTTTCTTCGGCCGAGGCAAACAGCTCATCAGCAACTTCAGGGAAACCTTTCTTCAATGAAGAGAAGCGAACTTCGCCCATCAGGAAACTTTTAAACAGCGACCAGTCGGGCTCTTTTGAATCCAGTTCGAAAGGGTTCTTTCCGGTATTTTCCAACAGGGGATTGTAACGGAAGTTAGCCCAATAACCGCTTTTAACTGCCATTTCCTCTTCAAGTTGCGACTGTCCCATACCAACGCTCAGGCCATGATTGATACAAGGTGAATAAGCGATGATCAGCGATGGTCCCGGATAAGATTCGGCTTCTTTCAGGGCTTTCAGGAATTGATTCTGGCCGGCTCCTATAGCAACCTGGGCCACATATACATAGCCATACGACATGGCAATCATTCCCAGGTCTTTTTTACGGATTCGTTTACCTGCAGCTGCAAATTTCGCAATCGCCGCCATCGGGGTTGCCTTTGATGACTGACCGCCGGTATTCGAATAAACTTCGGTATCGACAACCAAAACATTCACATCTTCGCCTGATGCGAGAACATGGTCGAGGCCGCCAAATCCGATGTCATAGGCCCATCCGTCACCGCCGATGATCCACACTGATTTTTTTATGAAGTATTGCTCAAGTGCAAGGATCTCCTGTGCAATAGCATGTGTTTCGTTCCTAAGGGCAGCTGAAACCTTTTGGGATGCTATTCGGGATTCCTCAGCCTTGTCCTTGCCGGCAATCCATTCTCCGAAAGCCTGGCGGGTAGTTTCGCTAACCACATCCATAGTTTCGGCCATTTTCCTGGCAATCCTGTCGCGAAGCTTGTTAACGCCCAGTGCTATTCCGTAGCCATACTCGGCATTGTCCTCAAACAGGGAGTTACCCCAGGCCGGACCTTTTCCAATACTGTTGGTGGAATAAGGAGTCGACGGAGCTGATCCGCCATAAATGGAAGAACAACCGGTAGCGTTGGTAATGATCATCCTGTCGCCATACAGTTGGGTTATAAGCTTGATATAAGGAGTTTCACCGCATCCGGCGCAAGCACCTGAGAATTCAAACAGAGGCTGGGCAAATTGTGAATTTTTAACAGATTTTTCTTTCCCAAGAACAGTATCCTTGTATCCGACTTTCTCATGCATATAAAGCCAACGGTCGACCTGGTCCATCTGGGTACCGAGCGGTTTCATTATCAGGGATTTTTCCTTGGATGGACATACATCGGCACAATTACCGCAACCGGTGCAATCCAGAACGCTTACCTGCATACGGAACTGATATTCTTTAGTCCCTCCGGTGCCTTTGGCTGAAGTGGTTCCGTCAGGTGCACCGGCGAGTTCATCGGCTGTCATCAGGAACGGACGGATAGCGGCATGAGGGCAAACATAGGCGCACTGGTTACATTGAGTACAGTTATTAACCTGCCATTCAGGAACGTTAACGGCAATACCACGTTTCTCATACCGTGTGGTTCCGGATGGGAATGTACCATCCTCGCGGCCAACAAATGCGCTTACCGGAAGGTCATCGCCTTTCTGAGCATTGATCGGTTCAACCACATTTTTGATAAAAGCCGGAATATCACGGTCATCCTGATCTTTTTTAAGAACGATATTTTTCCACTCGGCAGGAACAGCCACCTCAATGTATTCGGTTCCCCGGTCAATTGCGGCATAGTTCATGTTGACTATATTCTCGCCCTTCATTCCGAATGATTTCTTGATGGCACCCTTCATCTGGTTAACTGCCAGATCATAAGGAATAACGTTAGCAATTTTGAAGAAGGCTGACTGCATGATGGTATTTGTACGACCACCAAGCCCGATCTCTTCAGCAATTACGGTTGCATTGATGGTAAAGAACCGTATATGCTTTTCAGCCAGGCTTTTCTTTATGTGATCAGGAAGGCGATTCTTGGTTTCCTCAATATCCCATATCGAGTTAAACAGGAAAGTCCCACCATTTTTAAGCCCTTTTAGCATATCATATTTATCGAGATAAGAAGGAACATGGCAAGCGACAAAGTCGGGCGAGTTAACCAGGTAAGGCGATCTGATGGGTGTATCTCCGAAACGAAGATGTGATGTGGTGAAACCGCCCGATTTCTTGCTGTCATAAGCAAAATAGGCCTGACAGTATTTCTCGGTATTCTCACCGATAATCTTGATTGAATTCTTGTTTGCGCCAACGGTTCCATCGGCACCCAGGCCGTAAAATTTGGCCTGAAAAGTTCCTTGTGGAGCCAGGTCGATATCAGGCAGCAAGGGAAGCGACTTAAAGGTGACATCGTCAACAATACCTACTGTAAAATCGTTTTTAGGCTCGGCCAT
>JAPLDV010000217.1 GCA_026391235.1 Bacteroidia bacterium
TAACGGAAGTGCCTTTAATCCGGATATCTGGATCATAAAACTGGATTCCATGGGTAATATGGAATGGGACAGAACTTTTGGAGAGGCCGGGAAGGGCGACGGAGCCTTATCGGTTTGCCGGTCAGCCGACGGAGGATATGTTGCCGCCGGAACGACATCATCATACGGTGAAGGGTATCCCTCCATCTGGATAATAAAACTGGATCCGGCAGGGGATACATTGTGGACAAGAGTATACCAGGGGAGAATTGTGTCATCGGCCTATTGCATCGCACAGACCAATGACACCGGTTATATTGTTGCCGGGAAAGGAGAGGAGAATATCCTGAAAATGGATTCGGCCGGTAACCGGGAATGGGGAACCCATTTCAGCCGGGTGCTTTATTCAATCGCCCAAACAGCAGATAGCGGATATATTGCGGCAGGTGACAGCATTTACCGGCAACTGGACTGGAATTATATTCCTTCGGTTTCCATAGTCAAACTCGACAGGAAAGGGAATTTGGAGTGGAATAACCCTTTGGGAGATGATTTCCCGGGAAGGGCCAATTGCATTCTGCCAACTTCGGATGGAGGATATATCGTTGCCGGCGACAGCATCGGATTCATTTCAGAATTCGAGTATTCCCAATACCTGATGGTCATTAAACTGGATAAGAATGGGAAAAGGGAATGGAATTATTTCGGAGGCCGGTATTCGGATGCCCAATTCATCCAACAAACAGCAGATGAAGGATATGTGGTGGCCGGAAATAAAAACGACGAAGTCAACGGGCTGGACCTGACGTTAATTAAGCTGGATAAAAACGGAAAAGAGGAGTGGAAAAGGGTATACGGGAGTTCCGGCTGGGAATATGCTTCCGCTGTGGAACAGACCGATGACGGGGGATACTTAGTTTCCGGACAGACAGATTCTTACGGTGCGGGATTATACGATATGTGGATACTGAAGCTGGATAAAAACGGGGATGGACCCGGAGCCGCAGGCATTCCGGATGCTGGTCGGCCTAAAGGATTTTCACTCCTGCAGAACCATCCGAATCCTTTTGATCGAACCACCACATTTCAGTTCAGACTGCCGGAATCAGGCCTGGTAACCTTATCGGTTTACAACATTATGGGTGAAACAATACAGACAATAGTCAGCCGGCAGTATCCGGCGGGAGAATTCCGGGTAGATTGGACTCCGGAAAACCTGCCGGGAGGGATATACTTTTACCGTTTGCAGGCAGGGCCGAATTTGGAATCGAAGAGGATGATTTTGTTGAGATAGGAAACAGGCTCTTTAATTTGCATCTGGCTTATTTCCCTCCGAATACCGGCCTGACAGCCTTAAAATAGTCAGAAATTTTCAGGGGTATTGTTTTTCATGATGGCCATGCGCGGGTATCCCGGGTTGCTGAATTCAATTTCGTGGCTGCAGTACGGAGTGGCATCCCAACCCGCCGTGACATTTGGATAATACGGCTGCCGGATGGTTTTCACATACCCGTCGGCAAAGGCGAAATCTTTATCCTGCACTTCGAGGTAATCTGTTTCAGGAAATGTATCTAATCCCACATGATGAACCCTTACCTTAGAGGTGGCGCTGGTAAAGGAAAGATAATCCAGCAGCTCAGCAGGATCCTTCTATTCGGCTTCCCCGGGTTTGATCTGTACTCCCCATACAACGGCATTGAGATGCAGGTCCTTGAATCCAGCCTTTTTAACCTTCTATCGGAAAATTTCCAAACCTGCCCTTGCCTGTTTCTTGCCACCCATTCCTTCCACGAACTTAAACAGTTCATAGATCAAAAAATAGGGGCATCCGTCTATGAGCCAATAGTTTGTCTGACTAAAATAGGTTGATATGATATAATCAGTCATCCTTCATTTTCCCGTTGTTTTCTGCCTGCAGGAGATCCCTGTTGAGTTTTTCTCTTAACTTTAAATGCTTCGGAGTTTAAAAACCGATCCCGTCAAACCATGAAATATTTGCCCGATAAATTCATGATTCTTATTCTGATCCTTTTCCCGGTACACCTGCGGGCTCAGGATGAAATACCCGACGCCACGGTCAGGGAGCGTATTCAATGCATACAGACTATGCTGGAGCAGGACCGGAAAAACACCAATATCTGGTGGTATGGCTGGCTGGGCGGATACACCGCTGCAACGGCAGGGCAGGGGGCCGTATTCTTAATGAGTAACGATACCGGAACAAAACAGGATATGGCTGTCGGAGCAGCAACAACAATTCTGGCGGCAGCCGGACAGCTGATAACTCCCTTGCATCCAGGCCGGAAAGCCGATGTGCTGTTAAGAATTCCGGAATCCACCCCGGAGGAACGGCGGATAAAACTCCATACAGCCGAAGATTACCTAAAGAAAATTGCGATCACTGAAAAAAATGGAAGATCATGGAAGAATCATGCGCTTTATGGTGCCGTGAATATGGGCAGCGGACTGATTACCTGGGTCGGGTTCAAGCGTTCAGTTTGGGCTGGAATCGGGAACTTTGCAATGAATACCCTTGTCTCAGAGATCCAGATCTGGACCCAGCCAACCCGGTCATGGAAAAACTATCAATCTTACTGCAGAAAATATCAATCGGAAATCATACCGGTTGCCCATAAACCCAGACCCGGGTTTTATGTTTGCGCTTCCCCAGGCGGATTAGGATTAAGGGTTGTGTTTTAATCAAATTCCGGGGCCAATGAAAGGAAAAAAATCAGGGCCGATTTTTAAACTTCTTACGATACCGATGCATTCAAAACCATAGATGATTTCAGGGAATGGGGGCTGGATATCAAAGCCGTGGTTATCACCCATGTTGACCTCGACGACAAGGTCCTGATCGATGAAAACCATTTTAGCTTCTATCATGTCAGGACAGTCAGTCGATTTAATGACGGGACCACATAACCCGCAAGAACTCACCTCTGATCCATGCAGCTTCAAGCCTGATATTAAATGCAACCAAACACCTGGCCGGAATCCACGATAATATGCACCTGTTGCCTCAAAGTATAATTGATTCGATGTTCAATCGGAAATTTGCCCTTATTATGGCGGCCGACAGCATGGTGGCGATGCATATCAAAAGTACTATCCTGACATCACCCGCTCTGCTACCACGATTCATGCCCGTGGATGATCTTCCACCCGGCAGCTTCCTTTTTAAAAATAAATGAAACAGAATGATTTATCCTGATAATCCGGTCATCTTTAAAATTGACCTGGAAAACACTGACCTGGTCCAAAACGGCAAGATCCTCTGCCAGGACATTAACCTTGATTGTTTTCTGCGTGATTTCATTGTTTTTCCGGGCACTGAACCAGACATTTACCGAATCGGCATAGGCATTCCTGGTGAGGAATGGTGTTCCGTGAGAAAACATGGCCAGGAATTCATCTGAACTAAAAAAGGCAAGAAAACCGGCGGCATCTGACTTTTCAATAGTGCTGTTAACCTTATCCCATTGCTCCAGGATTTGCTTTTCGATAGTCGCTTTTTGTAAGGCAGTCGGTGCCGGCGAAGGAGTTTTGCAGGCTGAAAAAATGATGCCTAAAAGCAGGGCGGATAAAAACAGGTGTTTATTCATGATGATAAGTATTCATTAATGGATAAATTGTTTAAGTCAAATAACTCCGGGCTCACATAGGCCTAAAGTTAAGAGATAGATTTATAATTACAAAGGCGCTTATATTTATTGAAAGAATAATTACAAGTCAAGAATGAGGTTGCCGCCTCATTGAGTTTGTGTAATATCCCGAAATAATTGAAAGATTCGCAGACTGAAGGGAGGACAGCTTTTAACAAAACCGGATTGAATGATTGAATGGATTTCCGGCTCCCCATTTGTGAAGTACCCCATTTGCAGTGATATTAAATTAATCGATGTGAATGATTTAAGGAAATTTATTAGAATTAAGATCCCAGGAATATGAGACCAAGATTCTCAGTAGTGATTTAGTCTGTGCGACCTGGCTGCTCAAACGGGAGGAAGAGCATGATCCGTCGTAAAATCATTACGTGGTCCATAGTTTCATACTATTCAATCCGTAGAAATATACCAAACTTCAGGTACAGTTGCTTTAGGTATTCTGGTTTACCTTTGTGTCCTGAACCGAAGACTATGCGAGAAATCATCATAGAGAACGCCCACGAAAACAATTTGAAGAATGTTTCGCTGCACATACCTCATTATCAGCTTATTGCGGTGACGGGGGTTTCGGGGAGCGGAAAAACCAGTCTTGTATATGATGTTCTGTGTGCCGAAGGAC
>JAPLDV010000294.1 GCA_026391235.1 Bacteroidia bacterium
CCCGGGTTATGCCCAAATGTTTCTCGGGAATATGGGCGGATCACTTGGCGAAATATCAGCTTTAGCTTTGATTATCGGCGGGTTATATCTCATTTACAAAAGGGTGATTACCTGGCACATACCGGGATCAATCCTGGCAACAGTCGTACTGTTCACCGGAATTCTCTGGATGATTGATCCGGGTAAATATGTTTATCCCTTGTTCCATCTGCTTGCCGGGGGAATCATGCTCGGTGCGATCTTTATGGCAACCGATATGGTTACTTCACCAATGACCCCTGCGGGACAGATCATTTTCGGAGTTGGGATCGGGTTGATAACCTGTCTGATCAGGATTTTCGGTTCCTATCCGGAAGGAGTTTCGTTTGCTATCCTGATTATGAACGCGTTTGTGCCTCTGATCGATAAATATGTTAAACCCAAGCGGTTCGGGGAGGAATTGAAAAATGGCTAAACTTGAATCCAATCTGAAAACGATGGTGCTTTCCCTGTTGGGAGTTTGTGCCGTGGCTTCCGGGCTTCTGGGTTATATGAATAATATTACCGAAGGCCCGATTGCTGAGTCAAAGGCAAAAGCAAAACTCGAAGCGATCTCGAAGGTCGTTCCGGATTTCAATAATAACCCGAGTGAAGAAATGTATACGGTCGGGTCCGACCTGGGCGACCTGGAATGTTTTCCGGCAAAAAAAGACGGGCAGCTGGTTGGCACAGCCATCAGCACCAAAACAAATATTGCATTCAGCGGATCTTTCAGCATCATGGTGGGAATCAAACCTGATGGTACACTGATTAATACATCCGTCCTGGAGCATAAGGAAACGCCGGGACTGGGCACTAAAATGACGGAGCCGAAATTCAAGGATCAGTTTAACGGGAAAAATCCCGGGACCAACAAAATCAAGGTTAAGAAAGATGGTGGTGAGATTGATGCCATCACAGCTGCAACGATCAGTTCACGTGCGTTTTGCGATGCAATCATGAGAGCTTTCAACGCTTATCAAAAGGGAGGACAGAAATGAGCAATCTAAAGCATTTTACCAATGGGATCATGCGAGAGAACCCAACCCTGGTGCTCCTCATTGGCATGTGCCCGGTTTTGGCCGTTTCCACATCGGCCATCAACGGGTTGGGTATGGGGGTTGCAACTACGTTCGTTTTAACCATGTCGAACCTGGTTATATCGTTGATTAAGAATCTGGTACCGAATAAAGTTAGGATACCTATTTTTGTGGTGGTCATTGCCTCATTCGTAACTATAGTACAAATGACCATGGAGGCTTTCGTTCCATCCCTTTACAAAGCTCTTGGCGTTTTCGTGCCGCTGATTGTGGTAAACTGCATTATTCTGGCACGTGCGGAGGCCTTTGCTCAGAAAAATACTGTTATTGCCTCGATACTCGACGGGTTGGGCATGGGGATAGGATTTACCCTTGCGCTTACCACCCTGGGAGCGATCCGTGAAATGCTGGGCAACGGATCCATTTTCAATATCCGTTTCATAGGAGAAAATGCGAACACAATCTTGGTTTTCATTCTTTCGCCAGGAGCCTTTATCGCTCTCGGGTACCTGATTGCATTTATCAATCGGCTGAAAGGCAATAAATAACACAAAAATCCGGAAGTCATGGAATACAGTATCATATTTATCAGTGCGATACTTGTTAACAATATCGTTTTGGCCAAAGTCCTCGGGATCTGTCCGTTTTTGGGTGTATCGAACAAGGTAGGAACTGCGGCAGGCATGTCGGCTGCTGTTACTTTTGTCATGGTACTGGCCACCATCGTTACCTTTCTTTTGCAAAAGTATGTTCTCGATCCTTTCCATATCGGATTCATGCAGACCATCGTATTCATTCTTGTGATTGCTGCATTGGTTCAGATGGTTGAATCGATTCTGAAAAAGATATCACCCACGCTTTATCAGGCACTTGGAATTTTCCTTCCTTTAATCACCACCAACTGTGCTGTTTTAGGTATCGCAATCCTTACCATCCAGAACAATTATAATCTGATTCAGGGTATCGTTTTTACCGCATCCAATGCACTTGGTTTTGG
>JAPLDV010000162.1 GCA_026391235.1 Bacteroidia bacterium
GTGATATCGAGAATGGTTCCATCGGCATTCCTCGACGGGATTGTAACCCAATCGCCTATTCTAACCATCTTGCTCACTGATAATTGAATAGAAGCCATCAATCCCAGAAGCGTATCCCGGAAAACAATAACCAGTACGGCCATGAAGGCACCCAGCCCGGTAAAAAATCCTTTCAGCTCAAATCCGAAAACTATTGAGAGTATCCAAATGGCTGCAATCAATAACATCAGGAATTGAACCACCTGTATATACCCTCTGATAGGCACCCTGCCGGAAACATCGAGATGCGTATATATTTCATTCAGTGCGCTCAGGCTGTTCAGAATAACCGAAGCCCCGATGAGAATCATATAAATGGCGGTGACGCTCTGTGAGATATCGATAAAAGTTTTTAACATAACGGTATCCACGAAATAGACCCCCTTAAAAATGCCGGGCAGCATATAATAAACAACCATGGCCGGCGCAAAATGAGCGATCCGCCTGAAGACCCCTCTATCAAGTAAAATATCATCATACGGGTTCCGGGTGCGTTGAACAATCCGGTAAACCACAATCCTGAGAATAAGCCGGGTAAGGCGATCGATGGCAAAACCCACCAGAAACAACAAAGCCAGGAGAATTACCAGATGCAGGAACTGGCCAAATCCGCCAGTTAATCCCAAGGTATCAAGCCAATCTGACAGATGCTTGAAAACTATTTTCAGATTATCACCCATATCTGCTGTAAAGTATTGGTTTTAACTTTGGCAAAAATACAATGTAATTTACCTTTATCGCAGGTATTTACCAAAAAACGACTTCCATGAAAAAGTTATTACTCCTTTCGTTGATTTTTGCAGCATTCGGTTTGCAGGCTCAAATCAAATATGAAGATTATTTTACAGATAACACCCTCCGGTTTGACTATAACCGCTGTGGTACAGCAACTTCCGAGTTGGTCAGCTTTGAGCAGATGAAGCAGGAAGGTAAATGGTCGGGACCTCGCAACCACCTCATCGATCCGTTTGCATGGGGAGAATATCGTGTGGAACTATACGACAAGGCAACTAAAAAGTTGATTTTTTCGCGGGGGTATGCAGGTTTGTACAGCGAATGGCAGACAACAGCCGAGGCAAAAGTCACTTCCAGATGCTTTTATGAAACCGCATTGGTTCCGTTTCCTAAAAAACCTGTCACTCTCCAGCTATACAGTCGCGACCGCAAAACGAAACTCGTGAAGACCTTTGAATACCAGATCGATCCTGCCAATTATTTCATCAGTAAGGAAACCGGTCCGGTTTACAAATCCTATATGGTACACGATTCCGGTGATCCTGCTGATAAAATAGATGTGGTCTTTCTTCCCGACGGGTTCACCATGGGTGAGATGGATAAATTCAGGGAGGCAGTGAATAGTTTCTCAAAAGGCCTTTTGGCTACGCCGCCCTTTGCAGCAGCGGAAGATCAGTTCAATTGCTGGCTGGTTGAAGCGCCCTCGGCCGAATCAGGAACCGATATCCCGGCCAAAGGAATCTATAGGAATACCCTGTTAAGCACTGGTTTTTACACATTCGAAAGTGAGCGCTACAACATGACCTTCGATATCAAATCCGTCAGGGATGTTGCAGCAAACGTTCCCTACGATATCATTATTATCCTTGTCAATTCGGAGAAGTACGGTGGAGGTGGGGTATATAACTATTATGGCTGCTTTACAGCCTTCAACAGACAATCCGTTGGCGTTTTCGTTCATGAATTCGGGCACACATTCACCTGGCTGGCCGACGAGTATTACACCAGCGATGTGGCTTACCAGGATTATATCGATATGACAGTGGAACCTATTCAGCCCAACATCACCAACCTGGTTGATTTCAGTAAAAAATGGAAGAAGATGATCAAGCCCGGCACGCCGGTTCCTACCCCACGGAAACCTGAATTTACCGGTATCCTTGGCGCCTATGAAGGCGGAATGTACAGTTCAAAAGGCATTTACAGCCCGATGGCTAAATGTAAAATGAACTGGCTTGGCGATCCGTTCTGTCCGGTTTGTACGAAGACACTTGTAGGTATGATAGATTATTACACGAAATAGTAATTGTGCTCCCTTCGGTCGCAACTAATTATGCTCCCTTCGGTCGCTAACTATGTTCGCTTCGCTCACTAATTATGCGCTTCGCGCTAAGGGTGCTCGCTTCGCTCGCTAATTTTGGCCTTTCTACCTCAATTAGCGCGAAGCGCATATTTAGCGGAGCCAATTAGCGACCGGAGGGAGCACAATTAAATAAACCTCTCCCTTTTCTGCAAACTAGTCAGCCCCCCGAGCAGCGCCAGAACAATTCCAACGAACAGTATCACCCGGTTGTCCTGAACAATCGATTTCCAGGCATTTTCACTCATCCCGTCAGGAATACTGAATGGATTTAGAAAAATGTTCCATTTGCTGTTTCGCAGGACACTCATGAGGACCATGAAAAAAACCCCGATAATAATCATGACCACTCCGGTGCCGATTCCGTTTTTGATAAAGGTGGACATGAGGAAAGCCAGCGTACCCATGAAAAAAATCGGGAACATAAGGTGCCATGCCATGTTAAAAACCGGGAAAGGCAGCAGTGCCCACGAGCAAAAGATTCCAAGCAGCAACAAGATTAAGTAAACAACAAAATAGATCAGGACCAGCCTTACGAGCCATACTTTGTAACGATAATCAGGGATCCCGAAGAGGATTTCCAGTACCCGGGTATCTTCATCGTTTTGAATCCCGAAAACAGTCGGATAAAAAACCAGGAGTAACCCCGGAAACAAAAGAAGACTAAAAATACTCCCGGTATCAATCTTGCCTTTGGAAAACAGGGTAATCAATAAAACCCCGATAAAGAAGATCAGTGCAGCCACTAAAAACCAAATGAACTTATTGGCGAAGATTATCTTGAGGTTATACCGGACCATGTTGAAGATCCAGTTCCAGATTAATGCAACTCGGTTACGTTTCATATCAGATCGCTTTCTTCAACATCCATAAATAAGAATCCTCGAGCAAAGGTTGAACCGGGATGGCATCCGGCGATGGTTTGGCTTCAGCCAGCAGACGTACACGAATATTCTGGCCATCACGCATGTGGTGAACAATTTTGTACAGTTCCGACAGCCGGTCAAACTCGGCCAAGCTGACTTCAACCTGCCAAACATGTCCTTTGGCGGTAAGAGCCATTTCTTCAGGTGCACCCAGGAACACCATATCACCTTTATCGAGGACTGCCACCTGCAGGCAGGAGCTCGAAATATCCTCGATAATATGGGTTGAAAATATGACAACCCGTTCGCGTGCCAATTCCACCAAAAGGTTTCTGAACCGGATCCTCTCACGCGGATCAAGTCCGGCTGTAGGTTCATCAACAACCAATATCCTTGGAAGATGCAGCAGAATTTGTGCAATCCCGATGCGTTGTTTCATACCTCCTGAATAGCTCCCGATTTTCTCATGCTTATGTTCGATCATGTGAACCGAACTTAAAACAAAATCGACCCGCTTTTCGCGTTCATCGGGGATTTTTAGTCCTTTGAGTATCCCCTGGTAGTTAAGGTATTCACCGGCAGTCATATTCTCATACATCCCAAATTCCTGCGGCAGATAACCGATTAAACCCTGCAATTCTTCGCGCTTTTCCTGGGTATCCACCCCATTGACCCATATTTTCCCATAGCTCTGTTCGAAAATTCCACAGATAATTCTCATCAGGGTAGTCTTGCCGGCACCGTTTGGTCCGAGCAACCCGAA